>JAPKCG010000437.1 GCA_028823055.1 Sphingomonas bacterium | reverse complement strand
ACAGGGCGCGAGACTGTCACCGCTCCAGCTCGCGCCACCCGATCTCACGGCGGCAAACGCCGGTGGGGAAGTCGATTTCATCGACCGCGCGATAGGCGGCGGCCTGCGCGGCGGCGATGTCGGCCCCGCGCGCGGTGACGCCGAGGACGCGCCCGCCCGCCGCGACGAGCGCGTCGCCTTCACGCCGGGTGCCCGCGTGAAAGACGGTCGCGCCGGTCGCCTCGGCGGCGTCGATACCGTGGATCGCGCCATCCGTCTGCGGCGTGCCCGGATAGCCATTGGCCGCCATGACGACGACCATCGCGAGGTCATCGGAAAACCGCGCCTCGCCAATGTCAGCCAGCCGTTCCTCCGCCACTGCGAGCAGCAGCTGCGCGAGATCGCCCTCGAATCGCGTCATCAGCACCTGGCATTCGGGATCGCCGAAGCGGGCATTATATTCGATCAGCTTCGGCCCCTGCTTCGTCAGCATCAGTCCGGCATAGAGAACGCCGCTGAACGGCGTGCCGTCATCGGCCATCGTGGCGACGGTGGGTTCGATGATGTCGCGCATCGCCTGCGCTTCGAGTGCGGGGGTGAGGACGCGCGCGGGGCTGTACGCGCCCATCCCGCCGGTATTGGGGCCGGTATCGCCCGCACCGACGCGCTTGTGGTCCTGCGCGCTGCCGAAGGGGAGCAAAGTCCTGCCGTCGGTCAGGACGAACAGGCTTGCTTCTTCACCGTCGAGAAATTCCTCGATCACGACCGCGGCATCGCCCTCGGCATAGAGCGCGTCGATCGCGGCCATCGCCTCGTCGCGCGAATAGGCGATGACGACGCCCTTGCCCGCCGCGAGGCCGTCCGCCTTGATGACGACAGGCAGGCCGAAGGTGTTGGCGAGCGCCAATTCGGCCTGGTCGCGCGTCGTGCAGCGAACATAGCCGGCGGTCGGAATATTGGCGCGGGCGCACAGATCCTTGGTAAACCCCTTCGACCCTTCGAGCTGCGCGGCGGCCTTGCCGGGGCCGAACGTCGCGATCCCCGCCGCGCGCAGGCTGTCGGCGAGACCATCGACGAGCGGTGCCTCGGGGCCGATGACGACGAGCGTGATCCGATGGTCGCGCACGAAACCGATGACGGCGGCGTGATCCGTCGCATCGAGCGCCACACATGTCGCATGCGCGGCGATGCCGGGGTTGCCGGGGGCGGCATAGAGCGTATCTAGGGTCGGCGACTGCGCGAGTTTCCAGGCAAGTGCATGCTCGCGACCGCCCGATCCCAACAACAGGATGTTCATGCCCGATTTCCCTTCCGATGGCGGATCCGCCGATGTTTCGGGACGGCTGGTAGCCGAGGCGGTTCCCGGCGACAACGCGCTGGCGCTGTCGGTCGGTGAACTGGCGGGCAAGCTCAAGCGGATGGTCGAGGGCGCGTTCGGCCATGTGCGGCTGCGCGGGGAGATATCGGGGTATAAGCGCGTCGCGTCAGGCCATTGCTATCTCAGCCTGAAAGATGAGAACGCGGTGATCGACGGCGTGATCTGGAAGGGTAATGCGAGCGGCCTCGCCTTCGTGCCGCAGGACGGGATCGAGGTGATAGCGAGCGGAAAGCTGACGACCTATCCCGGGCGATCAAAATATCAGATCGTGATCGAGCGGATGGAGCTGGCGGGAGCGGGCGCGCTGATGGCGCTGCTCGACAAGCTCAAGGCGCAACTGGGTGCGGAGGGATTGTTCGCGGCGGAGCGCAAGCTGGCTCTCCCGTTCATGCCGCGCGTCATCGGCGTCGTTACCAGCCCGACGGGCGCGGTCATTCGCGACATCCTCCACCGGCTGGCGGATCGTTGCCCGACGCACGTCCTCGTCTGGCCGGTCAAGGTGCAAGGCGACGGATCGGCGGCGGAGATCGCGGCGGCGGTACGCGGGTTCGACGCGATCGTCGCGGGCGGCGACGTGCCGCGCCCCGACCTCGTCATCGTCGCGCGCGGCGGCGGATCGGTCGAGGATTTGTGGAGCTTCAACGAGGAAGTCGTCGTTCGCGCGGTGGCGGATTGTTCGATCCCGATCATATCGGCGGTCGGGCATGAGACCGATACGACATTATGCGATTACGCCGCCGACCATCGCGCGCCGACCCCGACCGCGGCGGCGGAGATCGCGGTGCCGGTACTCGCCGACCTGCGCTATACGGTGCAGAGCCATGCGGCACGGACCGAACGCTGCGTCCGGCGCTACCACGAGCGCGGACGCGAGCGGCTCGACGGGATGGCGCGGTTGCTGCCCAAACGCGATGCGCTGCTCGCGCCGCAGCGGCAGCGGAGCGACGAGGCGGGATTGCGGCTCGACCGCGGCCTCGAACGGCGGCTGGGGCTGGCGCGGCGCGAACTCGATGGTGCGACGGGGGCGTTGCGGCCTGCGGTGCTGCAGCACCGGTGGGACGCCGCGAAAATGCGACTCGATCAGAGCTGGCGACTGGTCAAATCGCTCAACCCCGACAATGTGCTCGACCGCGGCTATGCGCGGGTGACGGCGGCGGGGGGCGGCCAGACCTTGTCATCGGCCAGGGCGGTTCGCGCGGCGGGCGCGGTGACGCTGCACTTCGCGCGCGGCGATACGATCGATGCGATGGCAGGCGACATATCCGGCGCAAAGGTTGAGCCGAAGAAGCCGCGCGCCTACACTAGGCCCACGACCGATCAGCCGACGTTGCCCGATCAGCCGACGCTGCTCTGACCATCGAACCGGAAAGCCCTTCCATGCTCGTCTCCAATTCCGCCCGCGCCGCGCGGCTTCATTATATGGCCAACGGTTTCCGCCTGATCGCGCCCGGCGATCATGTCGTCTGTGCGAAGTCGGGCGCGCCGATCCCGCTCGACCGACTGCGCTATTGGAGCGTCGCCCGGCAGGAAGCCTATGCGACCGCGCAG
>JAPKCG010000436.1 GCA_028823055.1 Sphingomonas bacterium | reverse complement strand
ATCGTCGGTCACGAAGCGACCATTGCCGTCCACGACGGGCTGCCCGGCAGCGTTCAGCAGTGGTGATTTCTGACTGGTTTCGATCCGTTCGTACCCTACCCCTGCGGTCACCGCGAAATAGGGCGATACGGGCAACAGGACGTCGCCACGCGCGCGATAGCCTTCATAACGCTGATCCAATTGTCCGGCATCGTCGCGGTCATAGCCTGCACTCGCTGTCAAACCGACCGGCGCGATTGCGCCCGGAACGACACCCGCGGTGACGGCTGCCGACTGGCTGACCGACGTATCGTAATAATCGAGGCGCGGCTGTCCCGTAGGCACGGGTGTGCCACCGGGCGTTTCGACCTTCGTAAAACCAGCCTGATAGCTGGCACCGATCGCGACCGGCCCGGCATGGGTTGCCAGGGTCGGGCCACCATAAACCGAATAGACCTGGCTGATATTGTCGAGATTGCCGACATAATTGGGGGGCGCGGCACCGCGAATATCGGCGCGGGTCCGCGTTGCGATACCCCCGGCCTGCACTGTCAGCGTCGGCGTCGCCCGATACGCGATCTGCGCCAGCCCTGACTGGATATCGGCATCGCCGACATTCTCCTGCAGGCTGATCTGGCGTTCGTAGCGATAGGATAATTGCGCCGATGTCCGTGCGGTATTCGCCGCGACATCGATCCCCGCCGCGACGGTCGCATAGGTCAGGACATCGCCGCGATTGAGATCCGAATAGATGTTCGCGCCAATCTCGATATACGGGGTCGCGCGCACTTGCTTTTGCTGCGCCTCAACCGACCCCGCGGCAAGCGTCAGCACACTTGCTGCGCCACAAGGCAGCGCACGCTGGATGAACCGCATCACTTGGACGCCTCCTGACCATAATAGCTGCCGAAACGCTGGCCACCGGGGACGAACGACACCGCATTGAGCGCAAGCGAAATATGTTCACACGCATCGAGAAGGCCGACCGCCTGTTTCAGATCGCTTTCGGGAGTGCGGTCGGCGCGAACGACGAGCATGACCTGGCCGACGAGCATTGCCAGAACCGATGCCGGTGAAGCGGCAAGGGCGGGGGGCGAATCGAAAATGATGATGCGACGCGGATTCGACGACAGCAACCGGCTCAGCACCACGCGCGTGCGGGCACTGGCGAGCAACTCGGTGTCGGTCGCCATCTTCGTGCCAGCGGGCAGCAACGACAGCCCGCCGACATCGGTGCGAATGACGAGCGATTCGACATCGATCGCGCTATCCGCCAGCGCATCGAGCAGCCCAGGGCTCTCGGCGACGCCAAGCTGATTGAGCACATCGGGCTTGGCAAAATCCGCATCGACCAACAACACGTCGGTGTCGCGTTCCGCCGCCAGCGACAGCGCCAGATTGACCGCGCAAAACGTCTTGCCCTCACCGGGTTTCGCCGAACAGACGAGGACGGTGCGCGCCTTGTCCGCATCGCCCGCTTCCCTGATACGCGATCCGGTGATGAGCAACTGGCGCTTCACCAGTCGAAATTCCTCCGCCAGCGGCCCGACGGGCGCGCCGGGGACGATCATCCCCGATTGTGCCAGCATCCCGCGATCGATCGGGGCAATGTCGGTGAGTTCGGGCGTTTCGTAAAAATTGTCGGGCAGCTCCCGTCCCGCCACCGCGCGCAATTCTTCGGGAATGGCAAGGAAAGTCGGGTCGTCATTCGGCGCGGTATCGGGCGTCGGGTCACAAAGAGGCGGCGCCCGACCGGCAGGCGCAAGATCGTCGAACGTCATCGGCTCGGCCGGCTCGTCACCGATCGCCGTCCGCTTCGCACGCGCATGTGCGCCGAAATCATATATTTTGGCAGCACGCTCCAGCAGCGATGAGTCGCGAGCTGGCTTGGCGGAGGTGGGTTTGCCGGACGCGGTCTTGGTCCGCGCGGAGGGCGGTGTCGTCATCATATCATCATCTCCCGCCGTCATGCCGCCATGCCGCGCTGGAGCACTTCGACTCCCAGCAGCAGGACATAGGCCATGGCGAGCGCAGCCGTGCCCCCCAGGAACAGTTTGAAGCGCTTGGCGCGCTGATCGGCCTGCACGCGCGTGACGACTTCGCCGATCGATCCGATCACGGGCATTCCCGTCGCCTTTTCAAGCTTGGATCCGATCGCATAGGTGCCGCGCAGCTGCCCGAGCCCGAATGCCGCACCGACGCCTGCACCCAGCCCGACGATCAACACGCCGGTGAGCAGCAACATGCGGTTGGGCGCGACGGGCGCACGTGGCGCAGTCGGCGGGTCGATGACGCTGAATTTGACGTTATCGGTCTCAGTCTGCGCCTGACCACGCATTGCGATCTGCTGACGCTGGGTGAGCAACTGGTCATACTGATCCTTCAGCACCTGATAATCGCGATCGATCTGACCCTGTTCAGCGGCCACGCCGGGGTCCTGTGCCAGCTTCGCGGTCAGCTGGTCGAGATCGCCCTGCAACTGCGCCTTGCGAATCCTCAGGCTAGCGACCGTCGCCTGACGATCGGTCACCATCGACTGGAGCGATGTATAGGACGGGTTCGGCATCGATCCCGCGCCACCTGTCAACGGTTCACTCCGCGCCGCCGCCTGCGCCGCCGACAACTGACTCTTCAGCGCGATGACGTCGGGATGATTTTCCGTATAGCCCCGTGCGCGCGCATCGGCGAGCTGCCCCTGGATTGCCGCCAGGCGCGCCCGCGCGGGACCGACGCCCGACGTGCCGACACCCGGCAAGGTTGGCGGCGTTCCGGCCATCTGCCCCTGGATCCCCGCCAGCGCTGACTGCGCGGCGGCAAGATCGCTGTCGACCTGAGACATCTGCGTCCGTGCGGCGCTGATCCGGTCGCTGACCGTCCCCGTACCGGGCAGCGAGCCAAGATACTGATTCTGAAAATCCGCGCGCTTCT
>JAPKCG010000435.1 GCA_028823055.1 Sphingomonas bacterium | reverse complement strand
GGCGAGTCTGACGCCATCGTCGGTTTCGAAATAACGGGCGTCGGGGCGTGGATCGGTCAAACGAGCATTCCTTCTGAGCAGGCGTGTCCGATTACCTTGAACGCATGTGGAGATGCAAACTCAACATGCGTCAACGCTTCACTTATATAAGTACGCTTATTATATGGTCGGGATGAATGATGACTCAGCCTTTCTCGTCACCGATGTTTCGCGCCTGCTCAGACGACGCTTCGACGACCGCGCCCGCGCGATCGGCGTAACGCGCCCGCAATGGCGCGCGCTGACCGCATTGTCGCGACAGGAGGGAATCAATCAGGGTGGACTTGCCGAATTGCTCGAAGTCGAACCGATCACTTTGTGCCGGATGGTCGATCGACTCGAAGAAGCTGGGCATGTCGAGCGCCGTCGCGACCCGGGCGATCGGCGCGCGTGGAATATCTATCTGACCGACCAGTCGCGCCCGCTGCTGGATCAATTGCGATCGATCGCTGAGGATGTTTTCGCGATCGCCTTCGACGGCTTCAGCGACGGTGAGCGGGCCGCACTTTCATCGGCGCTCGGTCGGATGCGCGACAATCTAACCTATGCAGACAAGGATCAATCGGCTCATGGCTGACGCAGACCCCCAGCGCGATATTGCGGACACCGCCGTGGGTTCAGCCCCCGCCCCCGCCCCCGCCGACGCCGTCGCCGCGATGCCGATCACGCCCGCGCCCAAGCGCAAATGGGGCAAGCTGCTGACCATGATCAGCGTGCCTTTGCTGATCGTGATCGTCGGCGGCTATTTCTGGCTGACCTCCGGCCGGTTCGTGTCGACCGACAACGCTTATGTCCATCAGGACAAGGTGTCGGTTTCGAGCGACGTCGCCGGACGGATTGTCGGTGTCGATGTCGAGGAGAACCAGCGGGTGAAGGCGGGCGACGTCCTGTTTAAGATCGACCCCGATCCCTATCGGATCGCCGTCGCCGAGGCCAACGCATCGATCGCGAATGCGCAGGTCGATGTCGCGACGCTGCGATCGAATCTTGAGGGCACCGGTGCCGACATTCAGGCCGCACGCGATGTCATCCAGAATGCACAACAGGACTATGATCGTCAGGCGGCGTTGATGAGGCGCGGCTTCACGACGCGTGCACGGCTCGAACAGTCGCAGCACGGATTGGCTCAGGCCAAGGCCCAGCTTGCCAACGCACAGGCGACCGCGAACGAGGCGCGGGCGAAACTGTCGACGGGCGCGGCGGTTCCCGGTGCGAACCCAGCCATCGCCGCAGCGCAGGTTCAGCGCGACAAGGCCGCGCTCGACCTGCGCCGCACCATCGTCCGCGCGCCCGTCGCGGGCACGATCAGCCAGGCCGACCGGCTGCAGGTCGGCGCGATGATGATGACGGGTCTGCCAGCGGTGACGATCGTCGCGAATGGCAAGTCCTGGGTCGAGGCCAATTTCAAGGAAGACGAGCTCAACAAGATGCGCGTCGGACAGCCGGCGACGCTTGAATTCGACGCGTATCCGGGGCTCGAAATCAAGGGCCATGTCCAGTCGATCGGCGCGGGGACAGGGAGCGAATTCTCGATTCTTCCCGCGCAGAACGCGACGGGCAATTGGGTCAAGGTCACGCAGCGTATTCCCGTCCGTATCGCGATTGACGAACAAAGCCCGCGCCAGCTGATCGCAGGTCAGTCGGCGCATGTGACGGTCGATATTCGCGGCGTGAAATAAGCCGTCATGTCCAGCAACGCCGCGGACGCCGCAGACGGCATCGACCCGCTCGCCAAGGTGCCGTCCACGCAGGAAGCCGAACCGCTCGAAGAACGGGCCGCGTTGCAGACGTCGAACAAGACGCTGCTGACGATCGGCGTCATGGCGGCGACGATCATGCAGATCCTCGATTCCACGATCGCCAACGTCGCGCTGCCGCATATGCAGGCATCGCTGGGCGCGACGGCGGATACGATCACCTGGGTGCTGACCAGCTATATCGTCGCCAGCGCGGTCGCGATCCCCATGACCGGCTGGCTCAGCGACCGGATCGGATCGCGCAACCTGTTCCTGATCGCGGTCGTCGGCTTCGTCGCTGCGTCGATGCTCTGCGGGCTGGCCAACGGGCTTGTCGAGATGGTGTTGTTCCGCATCCTTCAAGGTGTCTTTGCGGCGTTCATGAATCCGCTCAGCCAGACGGTGATGATGGACATCAATCCCAAGTCGAAACAGGCAAGCGCCATGTCGATCTGGGGCATGGGGATCATGATCGGGCCAATTCTGGGGCCGGTCATCGGGGGCTGGCTGACCGACAATTACGACTGGCGCTGGTGCTTCTACGTCAACGTCCCTGTCGGGATCGGGTGCTTCGCGATCCTGTGGGCACTGCTGCCCTCGCGCGGGTTGGTGCGGCGTAAGTTCGATCTGTTCGGTTTCGCGTTGCTCGCCATCGCGATCAGCTTCCTCCAGCTGATGCTCGATCGCGGCCAGACCAATGACTGGTTTCAAAGCTGGGAAGTGCGGATAGAGGGGGGCATCGCGCTCGCGGCTGCATGGATGTTCGTCGTCCATACGATGACCGCGAAGAATCCGATGTTCGAACGCGATCTGTTCAAGAACCGCAACCTGGTAACGGGCATCGGCTTCATGCTGGTCATCGGCGTGCTGATGACCGCGACGCTCGCGCTGCTGCCGCCGATGCTGCAGAACCTCTATGGTTATCCGGTGCTGACCACCGGCATCCTGATGATGCCGCGCGGGATCGGGATCGTCGCGAGCATGTATGTCGCGGGCTGGCTGATGGGCAAGAATGTCGATCCGCGCTTCATGGTCATGGGTGGCCTCGCGATCGCCGCCTATTCGCTGTGGCAGATGACGGGGTGGACGCTCGGCATGGATTCGACGCCGTTCGTCGTCACCGGCGTCGTCCA
>JAPKCG010000434.1 GCA_028823055.1 Sphingomonas bacterium | reverse complement strand
CCTCGGCGCGATCTACACGACGATCGACCTTGATCCCGACACGCCGGGCCGCGATGCGTGCGGATCATGCGACGCCTGCCAGCGCGCCTGCCCGACAGACGCCTTCCCCGCGCCATACCGATTGGATGCGCGGCGCTGCATCTCCTATCTGACGATCGAACATGCCGGGCCGATCCCGCATGAATTCCGCGCCGCGATCGGCAACCGCATCTATGGCTGCGACGATTGCCTCGCGGTCTGCCCCTGGAACAAGTTCGCGGTCGCCGCGCAGCGCAACCTGGCTTTTCACCCCCGCGCCGAACTCACCGCCCCCGCACTCGGCGATCTGCTCGCGCTCGACGATGTGGGGTTCCGCCAGGTCTTTGCAGGCAGCCCGATCAAACGCATCGGCCGCGACCGCATGGTGAGGAACGCCGCCATCGCGGCGGGCAACAGCGGCGATGCGGAACTGGCGGCGATGTTGGCACCGCTGCTGGAGGACGAATCCGACGTCGTGCGTGATGCGGCAGTCTGGGCGTTATCGAGGCTGGCGGAGCTTGGGGGCCAATCTTGACGCCACTCATTCGCGCGCGCCCGTCATCGCGGGCCGTGCGAAGCGATCGAGGACGTCACGCATAACTTTAGATTGCTTTGCGACGCTCGCAATGACCGGAAATGGTGGTAAGCGGACGGGCGGCTTTTAGGAACGAGGTGGGCGATAGCTGCCGTCTTCAAGGTAGTGCTGTTGGGGCCAGTTGACGCATGTGGCGTGCATCGGACATATCCATCGTGGAAGCGCGCAGATTTGTGAAGTTCCCGGCGTGATGCAGAACCCGTGAGTTTCGCATCACACAACAGCAAAAGTGATGAGAAGCTGTCATTAATTGAGCGAGGATATTGTGTCATTTAGGCAGACCAGTCTTTAGGACAGCGTGATGAGAGACGGATTTCTCGCACTAGCATTGTCGCTCGTCGCTTCTGGGATGGCCTCGCCCGACAATCGCTTATCGGAGCGCCCGGAAGGTGCCGTGGTCGCGACAAAGATGCCGCCCCTGAAATTGGACCAGCCCGACTGGCAGCCAATGACGGGTCAGCAGATCAGCGCTGCGTTTACCGGACGCGTGCTAACTTTGGATGATACGTATCGTCCCAGTCCAATGATCAGAGTGAAAACGTTCTGGCGTGGCGGATGCCCGCCAAGTGAGCAATTCGCTCCAAATGGAGTATGGACGCGATACGAGTGTCAACGCGCTCCAAAGGTATATTCGGGCCGGTGGGAAACAGAGCGGTTTCGTGGCGGTGAGCGTCTGTGCGTTGCAGCGCCGGACTTCCCGAGGCTGTGTCGTTTCGTATGGCTTGGAGCGTCGTCGGGTCGAATTTTCATGGCCGCTGATGGCTTATTTTGGGATGAGCCGATGGATGATCCCAGAACCTTCAACCCCTACCGATTGGTTGCCGCCCGAGAGTGAACTGTGTGCCGATGCCGATGTTATCTTAATACCCGCCAAGGGGGCTCCCTTGCCTGTCCGCTAATCACCCCAATCTGATGCAAAACTTTTGATTTTTGCATCATGAATGGCAAGTTTCGGGACCTTCAGGACGAGCCTCTAATGACAAACATTGGGCGAAACCTGCCGTCCCATATTTTCCAATGGGAACACGCCAAAGCCCTGTCCTACAGGCCGCGATGATGTCATCGTCGCGCATCCGCTCTTTCGCACCGTCGACCAGCGCCATCACGATCGCGCTCGCCACCAACAGTGCGCGAGAGTTCGTCTTGGCGTGACCTTTGTGTGAACTTCCGCACTGTTTCTCACCGCCGCCCGTGGCAAAAAGCCTCGTTCACCACTGCGTATGAGCGCGACCTTCAGTGAACATTCGCGCTATTTCCCGCCGCCGCGCCTCACCAGCGCCGCGACACAGCTGGCGCGGTCGATCGTGCTGCCGTCGGGTTCGCGCGCGTCGAGATAGGTGACGACGGGCTCGCTCGACCCCTTGGGATAGAGATAGGCGTCGAGGACGCAGATCGGCCCCTGGAACTGCAGCTTGCGCGCCGCCTGTTCGCGGACATCGGCGTCGGGTTGCCCGAACAGCCTGACGAGTCCCGCCGCATCCTGACCCAGCACGCGCTCGAGGCCCACGCTGCTGTACGTTGTCTGCGCACGTCCCGCTGCGGGGCGGCTCGTCGTCGGCGCGGCACAGCCCGCCAGCGTCATGCCGAGCAATCCCGCTGCGACCAAAGCCTTCATGCCGTCCCCCTGTGATATAAATGCGTCGCCATCGCCGCGCCGATGATGGGCGCGAGGATGTTGATAAGCGGAACCACGAACAGCCCGGTCACCGCAAGCCCAAGCGCGAACCGCCGCGCTCGTGTCGCCTGACGCCACGCTCTCACCGTCGCAGCATCGCCATGACGGCTTGCGACCATGTCGCCAAGGTCGCGTCCGAGCAACCAGCCATTGACGACAAAGAACGCTGCGGCGGTTCCGATACCGGTCACGAGCAGCGCGATATAGACGGGCAGCATCACGCCATTGACCGCGACGACCCGCGCGGCGGAGCGCAGCCCCATCGCCAGCGACCGGCCGAAACCCACGGGTCGCGCGCTGGCGAGCGCGGCGGGGTAATGCCGCGCCTCGACCGCTTCGACCACCGCGTCCGCGAACACGCCGATCACTGCGATCCCGACCGCGCGGAACAACAGCCAGAGCGCCAGCGCGGTCGTCACCACCGCCAACGCAGCCGCCAGCGACGCCGACGATGCGCCGCTTCCAGACCAGGCGGCGAGCGCCGCCCGCGTACCCCACCAGACGCCCATGCCGAGCATCGCGAAGAGCGCGATCGTCACCGCGATCGACTTGGCGAGCACGATCAGGATCGGACGATCGCCGAGTTGCCGGATCGACAGGATTAACGCGGTGATCATCCGCACG
>JAPKCG010000044.1 GCA_028823055.1 Sphingomonas bacterium | reverse complement strand
GACAGCGCGATCGCCCGGCGCGTCGCAGACGCCTTGCCATCGGTGACGATGATCCGCGTCGGCGATGTCATCGGTCAGATCGGGGCGGTGCTGAGCCAGGTGGCGATCGCCATCCGGGTCGCGGCGCTGGTCACCGTCGCGGCGGGGATCGTGGTCCTGATCGGCGCGATCGCGGCGGCCGAGCGGACTCGTCGCTACGATGCGGTCGTGTTGAAACTGCTCGGCGCGACCGCCCGGCAGGTATTGGCGGCGCAGGCGATCGAATATCTGCTGTTGTCGATTATCCTGGCGATCGTCGCGCTGATCGTCGGCGGCGTCGCGGGATGGTATGTCGTCATCGGCGTTTTCGACCTGGGCTTCGCACCCGATTGGCGTGTCGTCACGATGACGCTGACGGTAGCGCTGGTCGCGACGCTGGGGATCGGCGTGTTCGGCAGCCTGCCAGCGCTGCGGGCGCGCCCGGCGGAAACGCTGCGGGCGTCCTGAACCGCCGCCCGCGTCCTGCCCGCGCTTGCGGTGATGATGGAAATCGGTCGCCGGTCGGATCGTTGCTCAGCGCAATCCGTAATTTTCGATAAGCGCGCGCAGCCCCTCCTCGGACGTCTGCGTCTTCGTCGCGATCGCCCATAGATCGTAGCGGGAGGGCCGCTGGGCAACGATCACCGACGCAAAACCCGCTTCGCGAATCCGTTTCGACAACGTTTCACGCGTGAAAGCGGTTCGGTGCGCCATGTAATGCCGCCCGCGTTGGATGTCCGCGCCGAACCCGTACACGACGTCGAGCGGCGAAATCGGGCCCGCGGTGGACTGATATAGCGGTTCGTCGATCCGGCCTTCGGCAATGACCGACGCGATCGTTTCGATGTCAGGACACGTGATGGCAGCAAATCCGTCATCGGCCAGAACACGTCGAAATTCCCTCAGCGTCGGCACGACCTCGAACGTTTCGACATGTTCGATATTGTGCGAGGAATAGATCGCATCGACGCTGGCGTCGGCGATCGCGCTCATATCGGTGATCGTGCCGATGATGTCGGGTGAGACATTCGGGTCGATGTCGAACCGCACTTCCTGCCATGTGCCGTCCTGAAACCCCCTGGTCATGTTGGCGATCGACAGATGGCCACAGCCGACATGCAGAACTTTTTTCGGTGCCGCGCTGGCGGCTTCGTTATCGGCGGCGCTCGTCAACTGATCGATCCTTCAAAAATGCCGGGCGGCGAATATCGCGATGGCGAAACGATCGCCGCGGCGCGATACCCGGCTCGCTCCCCGAAAACCTCAAAGCCCGAAAACCTCAAATCGGCACCGAGTGCAAGAGTCATGCGGCATGACCTTGCGGGATGGACCTAGTCCCGCCCGCGCGCTAGGCGAAGCGCCCATGCGCTATGTCAGCACCCGTGGGGCTGCCCCCGTTCTCGATTTCGCCGGCGCGACGCTGGCGGGGCTTGCCAGCGATGGCGGCCTGTATGTGCCCGAAACCTGGCCGACCTTGTCGCAGGACGAGATCGCCGGGCTGGCCGGCTTGTCCTATGCGGAGACCGCGGCGCGCGTCATGCAGCCGTTTATCGGCGACAGCCTGAAGGACGGCGAACTGCGCGCGCTGTGCGAGGCGGCCTATGGTCGGTTCAGCCATGTCGCGGTTACCCCGCTCGTCCAGCTCGACCATGACCAGTGGCTGCTCGAACTGTTCCACGGACCGACGCTGGCATTCAAGGATGTCGCGCTGCAACTGCTCGGGCTGTTGTTCGAACGGTTTCTAACCGGCACCGATCAGCGGCTGACGATCGTCGGCGCGACGAGCGGCGATACCGGGTCGGCGGCGATCGACGCGGTCGCGGGCCGTGAGAATATCGATGTCTTCATGCTGCACCCGGAGGGCCGGGTCAGCGACGTCCAGCGGCGCCAGATGACGACGGTGCTGAGCCCCAATGTCTTCAACATCGCGATCCGTGGCGATTTCGACACCGCGCAGGGCCTCGTCAAGGCGATGTTCAACGATGCGGCGTTCGCGGGCCGCTTCCGCCTCAGCGCGGTCAATTCGATCAACTGGGCGCGGTTGATGGCGCAGGTCGTCTATTATTTCTACGCGGGCGTGCGGCTGGGCGCGCCCGACCGGGCGGTCGCCTATTCGGTGCCGACGGGCAATTTCGGCGACGTGTTCGCCGGCTATGTCGCCGCGAAGATGGGATTGCCCGTCGCGCGGCTGATCGTCGCGACCAACGTCAACGACATCCTCGCACGGGCGCTGGCGACGGGGGATTATTCACGCGCGGCGGTGATCCCGACGCCGACTCCGTCGATGGATATTCAGGTGTCGAGCAATTTCGAACGCCTGTTGTTCGATCTGGCGGGTCGCGACGGCCCCGCGCTCGCCGCACAGATGCAGGGGTTCGAGACGTCGGGCGCGATGCGGTTGACCAATGCGCAGCGCGACGGGGCGGCGACGCTCTTCACCAGCGACCGCGCCGACCTCGACGATATGACGATGGCGATGCGCTGGGCGTCCGAGGCGGCGGGGCAGGTGATCGATCCGCATACCGCGATCGCGCTCGCCGCCGCGCGCCGTGCCGACCTCGATGTGCCCATCGTGACGCTCGCGACCGCGCACCCGGCGAAATTCCGCGACACCGTCGAACGCGCGACCGGGCTGCGTCCGGCGATGCCGGGCCGCGTCGGCGATCTGTTCGATCGTGAGGAGCGGTACGACACCGTCGATGCAAGCTTCGCGGCGATCAGCGGCTATATCGCGGAGCGGGCGAGCCCGCTGGCGTGAAGACCGATCTCGTTACCCTGGTCGGCGAACCCTGGGCTGATTACGGCCTCATCGATTCGGGGCATGGTCGCAAGCTCGAACGCTATGGCCGGTTTCGTTTCATCCGTCCCGAGCCGCAGGCATTATGGGCACCCGCCTCCGACGACTGGCGCGCGACGGGCGAATTCCTGCCCGGCGCGGACGAGGATGGCGGGGGGCGTTGGGAATTTGCCGAACCGACCCCGCGCGAGGGGTGGACGCTGCGCTGGGATGATGTGTCCTTCACCGCGCAGACGACGCCGTTCCGGCATCTCGGTTTCTTTCCCGACATGGCCCCCGTCTGGAGCTGGATGCGCGAGCGGCTGGACGGGGCCGACGCGCCCGAATGCCTCAACCTGTTTGGCTATACCGGGGTCGGCACGCTCGCCCTGGCGTCGAAAGGCGCGAAGATGGTCCATGTCGATGCGTCGAAGAAATCGGTCGAGGCGGCGCGCGCCAACGCCGCACTGTCGGACCTTGCCGATGCGCCCGTCCGCTGGCTGATCGACGATGCGTCGAAATTCATCGCGCGCGAGGTGCGGCGCGGGCGGCGCTATGACGGCATCCTGCTCGATCCGCCCAAATATGGCCGTGGACCGACGGGGGAAGTATGGCGGCTGGAGGAAGATCTGCCGCGCCTGATCGCCGATTGTCGGGCGCTGCTCGATGAGAACTCGCGGTATCTCTTCCTGACCGTCTACGCGGTGCGGATGAGCGCGCTGGCGATCGGAGAAATGCTGGCCCAGGCGTTCGCGGATCTGCCGGGCACGGTCGAGGCGGGCGAACTCGGCGTGCGCGAGGAAGCGCGCGGGCTGGTGCTGCCGACCGCGATCTGGGCGCGGTGGTCGCGATGAGCTTCGACCTCGACGCCTATCTCGCCCGCATCGCGCTCCCGGCGCGTGTCACGACCGACGCGGCGGGATTGGAGCGGCTCCAGCGCGCGCACCGGCTGACGATTCCGTTCGAGGATCTCGACGTCATGCTCGGGCGCGGCATCCGGGTCGATAGCGAGAGCGTGTTCGCCAAGCTGGTGACCGCGAAGCGTGGCGGTTATTGTTTCGAACAGAACCGGCTGTTTCGCGACGCGCTCGCGGCGCTGGGGTTCGTCGCGCGCCCCTTGCTCGCGCGCGTCTGGCTAGGGGTCGCCGAGGACGCGGATGTGCCGCCGCTGACGCACACGTTCAGCCTCGTGTCGATCGAGGGTGAGGAGTGGATCGCCGATGCGGGGTTCGGGGGCAGCTATTCCCCGCCGATGCGGCTGATCGACGGGGAGGAGGTCGTCGCCCCCGATGGCGCGCGATTCCGCCTGACGCGCGACAACACGCATGGCTGGATGCTGCTGCGCGACGGCGACCCGGTGCTGACCGACGGGCGGGCGCGGGGCGACGGGTGGCAGCGGCAGTTCAGCTTCACGACCGACCATGTCGAACCGATCGACCTGGTGGTGGCGAACCATTGGACCTCGACCGCCCCGGGCACCCGGTTCACGACGTTGGTCGTCGCCAGCATCGCGCTGCCCACCGGTTTCGCCAACCTCACCGGGCGACTGTATCGGCGCAAGGCGGGCGACAAGGTGCAGGAAAACGAGATCACCGATCCGCGCGTCTATCGCATGCGGCTCAGCCTGATGTTCGGAATCGACCTGACTGCGGAAGACGTCGCCGCGCTGGGCCTGTTCTAGGCGCGTTCGCGCTCGACGAGATCGGCGACGTCGAGGCCCAGCAAGTCGATATAGTCGCTGATCCGCGGCCAATGTTCGGTCACGAAGGTTTCGCGCTCGGCCGCGCGCAGCCGTTCGGACGCGCCGGGCAGGACGAACATGCCGACGCCGCGCCGGACCTCGACATAGCCGTCATCCTGAAAGCTTTGATACGCCTTGGCCACCGTAAGCGGGTTGGCGCCATGTTCAGCGGCAAAGGCGCGGACCGAAGGCAACTGATCGCCCGCGCCATAGTCGCCGCGCAGGATGCCCGCCGCGATCGTCCCGCGCAGGCGGATATAGACTGGACTATCCTGATTGCTGAGCGCTGTCATGCTGGTTTAATACACCAACTGACACGCACGTCGAGTCTTCAAATCGTCCAGTGGGAGACGACCCGTGCCCGCTCCGGGCGGGGCCGTTCGTCGAGCGGTTTTGCGGGCGTGCCGATGAACATGAACCCGACGATGCGTTCGGGGGCCGCACCGAACGCATCGCGTACCGCGTCCGAAAACGCCGCCCAGCCGGTCAACCAACCGGCGGCAAAGCTCATCGCGTGCGCGGCATGGAGCAGGTTCATCGCCGCCGCCCCGGCCGATAATTCCTGTTCCCACAGCGGGATGTGGCTGTCGGTGCGCGGCGACGACAGGATGACGACCAGTGTCGGCGCCTGATGCGCGAATTGATCGAACGCCTCCAGCTCCAGCCGCTTCGCCTCGGGTCGTTCGGCGCGATACGCATCGGTGATGACCGTCGCCAGCGCATCGCGCTGGTCCTGCCCCACGATGACGAAACGCCAGGGGGCGAGCTTGCCGTGATCGGGCGTTCGCGCCGCGATGTCGAGCATCGCATCGAGTTGTCCGGCGTCTGGCCCCGGTGCGATGAGATCGCGCGGCTTGCCCGACCGGCGGGTGGCGAGCAGCGATAGCGGAGTCGATCGATCGTTCAACATGTCGCACCGCTATCAGTGTCATCGGAGCGCAACAATATTGCCAAGGCAAATTTCGCCGTTAGGTTGCGATCCCATCACGTGCGCGCGAAGCGCCGACACGAACAGCGTATCAGGGGAGTAACGGCGTGGGTTTCAAACCGGTTGGGACATGGAACGAGGGCGACTGGATCGCCGCGGTCGGTGCGGTGGCGCTGTTCGCGGTGCTGGCGTTCGGTCTGACGCTGAGTTCACGCAAATCGGAAGAAGTCGTCGGCCATCCCAAAGGATTGTTCGTCCTGTTCTATGCCGAAATGTGGGAACGCTTTTCCTATTACGGCATGCGCGCGCTGCTGATCCTCTATCTTACCAAATTCTGGCTGTTCGATGATGGCAAGGCGAACCTGATCTACGGGGCCTATACTGCGCTGGTCTATATCACCCCCGTCCTCGGCGGCTATCTCGCCGATCGCTATCTGGGTCAGCGCAAGGCGGTGATCTTCGGCGGTATCCTCCTCGCGATCGGCCATGGCTTCATGGCGTTCGAGGGGATGACCGGGGTCACCGATCCGCTGGTGAAACAGGCCGATCCGATCATCAACGTCTTTTGGCTCGCGCTCGCGCTGATCATCGTCGGGTCGGGGTTTCTCAAGGCGAACATCTCGGTGATCGTGGGACAGCTCTACAAGCTGACCGACACCCGCCGCGATGGCGCGTACACATTGTTCTACATCGGTATCAACACCGGCGCGGCGCTCGGCACGATCCTTGTCGGCTATCTCGGTGAGACGGTCGGCTGGGCCTATGGTTTCGGCCTGGCGGGCATCGGCATGGTGCTCGGCATGATCATCTTCGTCGCGGGCAAGCCCGCGCTCCGGGGCCGGGGCGAACCGCCAAAGACCCTCGCGAAGAACACCGAATTTGCGCTTTATGCCGTTGGCACCGCATCGGTCGCGGTGATCTGGTTCCTGATCCAATATCAGTCCGTCGTGCAGACCGCGCTGATCATTTCGGGCATCGCGATGCTGATCTATACGCTCTACGAAGCGTTCAAATTGCCCAAGGAACCGCGCGAGCGGATCTTCGCGATCCTGTTCCTTATCGCGCTCAATCCGGTTTTCTGGGGCCTGTTCGAACAGGCGGGCGGGTCGTTGAGCCTCTACACCGACAAGTTCGTCGATCGCGGCGGCGTGCCGACCAGCCTGTTCCAGTCGGTCAACCCGATCTACATCGTCCTGTTGGGGCCGATCATCGCGATGCTGTGGACGACGCTCGGCAAGAAGGGGCTCGAACCCTCCGCCCCCGCCAAATTCGCGATGGCGCTGGCGCTGGTCGGCGCGGGTTTCCTCGTCTTCGTCCTCGGCGCACGCGGGGCAGGGGTCGGCGCGGCGACGCCCGTCCTGTTCGTGTTCCTGATCTATCTGCTCCATACGACGGGCGAATTGTTCCTAAGCCCCGTCGGGCTGTCGGCGATGAACCGGCTCGCGCCGCTTCATCTGGCCAGCTTCATCATGGGCGCATGGTTCTACATGACCGCGGTCGGCAATTTCGTCGCGGGCAAGATCGGCGAGGCGACCGGCGGCGAAAATGGCGAGATGACGCAGGCGGGGACGCTCGACATCTATTGGGAGATCGGCGTCGTCGCGATCGTCATCGGCGGCGTCGTGCTGTTGCTGTCGCCGATCGTGAAGCGCTGGATGCATGTCGATACGCTCGAAGATCACGGCGAACTGGCGGGTCAGTCCGAACTGGGCGAACCCGAGGCGGCGGGATTCAGCACATCGGGGGAAACGCGCTGAACGGCTAAGGCCGATGCCGTGACCCCTTCGCCGATTTAACGGGAAGCGGGGGCGCGGATGCGTTTGCTGGTCACGGGGCGCGTCCATCGCAGGGCGTGGGTCGCGCGGTGTTGGGCGGGGTGCTGCTCGCGGGGCGGTCGCCCACGTGGCTTGCTGAGGGGTGCGGGCGCTGGGTCGGGAGCGGCGGCGTTAAGACAGTCTTTACGACTGGCTGCGAGAATGACGTCCCCGCACATCCCATGACCAGTACCGGAGCTCCATGAACAGCCTGTCCTCCCTGACCACGAACAGCTTCGCTACCCGCGCGCCGACCGATGCGCGGGTAACCGATACCGTTCCGGTCACACGGATCAGCGCGATCGAGGAGGCGAAGCCAGATTCGGGCGCAACCGCGCTGCCCCTACCGAAATCCGATCAGGGATCGGTCAAAGACCGGATCGATGGGCTGATCGATCGGCAATTGTCGAACGGCACGCTGAACGAAGAACAGGCTGCGGGGCTGCAGAGTTTCTTCGCGGAGGGTCGACGCGGCGTGCTCGCTCCCGCCGATAACGACGCTGCGGCGAACGACGCCGCGAGTAAGGATAGCGTCCCGATCGGATCGACCGCGGCCGCATTGGGGGCACGTTCAGCCCCCGTCCGCACCGCGATGGACGACGAGCTGCGCCAATTGACGATGCTGGTCGACAAGATGCGCCAGAGCCTGTCGGCAGGCGTCACCTATGGCAGTGGCGGCGGTGGGAGCGTCAGTGGCAGGGGCGGCGGCGCAGCCCGCAGCGGCCTGTTGATCGACGGCACCGCTTAAATTCACGTATCGAGGATCGCGTCGCCCGCATCGCGCGGCGCGACGCCGCTCCGCGCCGCGACCGTCGCGGTGACCGCCAGATCGTTGGTGACATTGCCCAGCGTGCGGATGATGTCGGGGATCGTCTCGACCGCTACCAACAGCCCCAGCGGTGCGATCGGCACCCCCATCGTGATCGCGATCGGCGCGATCGAACTGATATAGCTGATCTGCCCCGGCAGGCTGACCGATCCCAGCGAGGTCAGCGCCGCGACCGCGACACCGGCGGCGAGGCTGCCCGCCGTCAACGGCACGCCGAACCAGTTGGCGACGTAGATCGCGACCGCCAGGTTCATCGCCGGGCCGGTCGATCGGAACACCGCGACCGCGAGCGGCAGGACGACGCCCGACGTGCTCGTCGGAATGCCCAGTCTCTCGGCACCCTTGAGCATCGCCGGCAGGCTGGCGAGCGAGCTTTCGGTGCTGATCGCGACTGCCTGGCTCGGCAACGCCGCGCGCGCGAAATGCGACAGCTTCACCCGGCCCCCGATCATCGCGAGCGGATAGCCGATCGCCCAGACGACGACGCCGACCGCGCTCACCGTCAGGATGTAATGCACCAGCGCGCCGAACGCGGCGGTCCCCGTCTTCGCGCCGACGGTGAAGGCGAGCGCGGACACCCCGATCGGCGCGAGCCACAGCACCCAGTTGATGACGACGAGCATCGTCTCCTTGAGCGCTTCGAACACCCCGGTCAGCAGCGTGCGCGCGCCCGGCTCGATCCGCGTCAGCGCAAAGGCGAAGACGAGCGTGAAGACGATCAGCGACAGAAACGCATTGTCGGCGGCGGCGCGGATGACGTTGGTCGGCACGATCGTCGAAAAGAAATCGGCCATCGTCGGCACGTCGCTCGACACCTTCGCGGTGCCCGCCAATGCGGTGCGCAGCGCGTCGGCGGACACGGCGGGCAGCGGCGCGAGGTCGAGGAACAACGGCGTCAGGATCGCCGCCGCGACCGCCGAACCCCACAGGAAAACGAAGGATATGACCAGGGTCATCCCCGCGATCCGCCCCGCGCGCGCCGCCTCCGCCGTCGCCGATACGCCGACGACGAGCAGCGCGACGACCAGCGGTACGATCGTCATTTGCAGCCCGGCCAGCCACGCGCCGCCGATCGGCTCGGCAAAGGCGAGCGCGCCTGGCACGGTGCCGGGCGCGAGCCCTGCGGTCGCGATGCCGATGACCAGTCCGGCGATCAACGCCACCAAGATACGCATTGCCTGCGACATGCTCGCAACTTCCCCTCGGGGGCGCTATGCCCCTCATCACTCCTCACATAGCGCGTTGATAAGGCACGTCATGGCAAGAAAATATTTTGGGACGGACGGAATTCGCGGCGCGACCAACCAGGGCGCGATGACCGCAGAGATGGCGATGAAGGTCGGGATGGCGGCGGGCGCGTATTTCCTGCGCGGCGATCATCGCCATCGCGTCGTGATCGGCAAGGACACGCGATTGTCGGGCTATATGCTCGAATCCGCGCTCGTCGCGGGGTTCACGAGCGTGGGGATGGACGTCGTCATGGTCGGCCCGATGCCGACGCCTGCGGTCGCGATGCTGACCACCTCGATGCGCGCCGATATCGGCGTGATGATCTCCGCCAGCCACAATCCCTTTGCGGATAACGGCATCAAATTGTTCGGCCCCGACGGGTATAAATTGTCGGACGAGGCGGAGGAAACGATCGAGGCACTGATCGACGGCGCGGGCAAGGGCGACCTCCCGCTTGCGCCGTCGGGCAAGATCGGCCGCGCGCGGCGGGTCGACGACGCGCAGGGCCGCTATATCCATTTCGCCAAATCGACCTTCCCCGCCGATATGCGCCTCGACGGTCTGCGCATCGTCGTCGATTGCGCGAACGGCGCGGCGTACAAGGTCGCACCGTCCGCGCTTTGGGAACTGGGCGCGGACATCGTCGCGATCGGAGTGACCCCCAATGGGATCAACATCAACGACGGCGTCGGGTCGACCGCGCCCGAGATGCTCGGCGAAACGGTCGTGGCGTCGGGCGCGGATATCGGCATCGCGCTCGATGGCGATGCGGACCGGCTGATCGTCGTCGATGAAACCGGACGGGTCGTCGATGGCGATCAGTTGATGGCGACGATCGCGAGCGGCTGGGCGCGTGCGGGCCGCCTGAAGGGTGGCGGGCTCGTCGCGACGGTGATGAGCAATCTCGGCCTCGAACGGCATCTGTCGGCACAGGGTCTGGGCCTCGTCCGGACCAAGGTCGGCGACCGCCACGTTCTCGAAAAAATGCGGACGAGCGGCTATAATGTCGGCGGCGAACAATCAGGCCACATCATTCTCAGCGATTATGCGACGACCGGCGACGGCCTCGTCGCCGCGCTCCAGATCCTCGCTGAAGTGAAGCGCGCAGGTGCGCCCGCGAGCGAAGTACTCCACCGCTTCGATCCGCTCCCGCAATTGCTCAAGAATGTGCGGTTCAAGGGCGGCAAGCCGCTGGAGGCGCACGCGGTAAAGACCGTGATCGCGGCGGCGGAGGAAGAGCTGAAGGGCAGGGGTCGCCTCGTCATCCGTCCGTCGGGCACCGAACCCGTCATCCGGGTGATGGCGGAGGGCGACGATGCGCGTCAGGTCGAAACCGTCGTCGATCGCATTTGCGACGCGGTGCGCGACGCGGCGGCTTGAGCGGCGCGATATGGTCGATAAAAGCTGGGGCGCACCGCCATCCGCACCGCCATCCGCACCGGTGACTGCCGGGGCGTTTCGTGTCCGTAGTAACGATACGCTCGCCGAGCGCTCGGCGGCGCGCGCGAAGGCGCGGGAGGATCGCGCCCGGAATCGCGACGCCGCGCTGGCCGACCGTCTCGAAGCCCGCGCCGCGGATCGCTCCGCCGAAACCGCGGCACGCGAGCGCGCACGGGTCGAGCGGCGGGAGGCGGAGATGAAGGCCGCCGCCGCCAATGCGGATGCTATCGACCAGCACGCGGTGGCCGCGCGGCGTCATGGCGGTTCGGGTCGCAAGGATGTCGTGCGCGAACAGCGCGATACGCGCGGCTATACGACGATGGTCGATGAAGGCCGTATCCGCGAACTGGCGCGGCGTGGCGCATCGATCGGTGGCTTGGCGGCTGCGTTCGACGTATCGGAGGAGGATGTCCGGCGCATCCTCGACAGCGCCATTCAAGTTTGCGAGCGATAGTCAGCGCAGCTGGCTGTCCTTGCTCCCGCGCCGGTTGATCCCCGCCTGGACGCGCTTCATATCGCGTTCCGCCTGACAATCGATACAGGTGCGCACCCCGGGCACCGCGATGCGCCGCTTTTCCGCGATCGGCTCTCCGCACAGGTCGCAATCCTCGGCGCTTTCGCCCGACGGCATCCGCGCACGCGCCTCCATCACCGCGTCCGATACGGTATCGTCGATTTGATCCTGCACCGCCCCATCGCGCGCCCAGCCGCCTGCCATTGTCCGCTATCCCGTTATGATCACTATGTAATATAGATAGGCACTGATGCCGCCCCGTGCCACCGGCGCCAAATGGCGCTTTCCTACCGATGCCCCGCGCCGTACAGGTCCGGCGATGCTCGATATGCGCCCCGATTGCGAACGCTGCGGCGTCGATCTGCCCGCCGACGCGCCGGGCGCGTTCATCTGTTCGTTCGAATGCACCTTCTGCGCGGATTGTGCGGATGCACTCGACGACCATTGCCCCAATTGCGGCGGCGAATTGCTCGACCGGCCGACGCGGACGGGAAAGGCGCTTGCCGCCAATCCCGCCGCGACGACGCGGCACCACCGCCGCTCACGGCCCGCATGAGCGCGACCATCTGCGAACATTCGCGCGCAAAGACACCGCGCATCCTGATCATTGCGGGGTCCGATTCGGGTGGCGGTGCGGGGATTCAGGCGGATATCAAGACCGTGACGATGCTGGGCGGCCACGCGATGACCGCGATCACCGCGATTACCGCGCAGAATACGCTGGGGGTGCAGGCGGTTCATGCGATCCCGACCGACATGGTGCTGGCGCAGATCGCCTCGGTCGCGGGCGATATCGGCATCGATGCGGTGAAGATCGGGATGATCGGATCGGCGACGACGGCGTCGGCGGTTGCGGATGTACTGGCTCCGCTGGGCGTCCCGATCGTGTTCGATCCCGTCATGATCGCGACGAGCGGTTCGCTGCTCGCCGACGACGCGACGATCGCGGCGTTCGAAGCGCTGATGGCAATCGCGACGGTCACGACGCCCAACCTGCCCGAGGCCGACGCATTGGGCGGTGTAGAGGCGATCCGGGGGCATGGCTGCGCGGTGCTGATCAAGGGCGGTCATGGCGCGGGCGATAGGATCACCGACACGCTGATCGGCGCCGACGGGACGCGCACCGACTGGTCCGATCCGCGCATCGACACGCGCCACACGCACGGCACCGGCTGCACGCTGGCGAGCGGAATCGCGGCGGGCTTGGGTGCGGGTCTCGATCTGGCGGCGGCGATCGACCGCGCGCGCCGTTTCGTTCGCGCGGCGTTGGTCGCGGCGCCGGGGGTCGGGCAGGGTCACGTCCCGATGGGGCACGCCCTGGGCGTTTCCCCCTTTGACCGGGTGGATCGCTGATGCCCGGACTGATCCACGAAAAACGCTGCCTGCCTCCCGTCGCGGGGGTCGATGAGGCGGGGCGGGGGCCGCTGGCGGGGCCGGTCGTCGCGGCGGCGCTGGTGTTGCCGCCACGCGGCGTGCCGCGCGGGATCGACGATTCGAAAAAGCTCTCCGCGCCGGTCCGCGCCGAACTGTGCCGCCGGCTGCAGGATTGCGCGGTCGTCGGCATCGGCATCGTCGAACCGGCGGAGATCGACACGCTCAATATCTATTGGGCGACGATGAAGGCGATGACGCTGGCGGTCGATGCGCTCGCGGAGCGGCTGGGCTGCGTGCCGGGGCATGTCCTTGTCGATGGCAACCGGCTGCCGCGCTGGACCTATGACGCGACGCCGATCGTCGGGGGCGATGCGATCAGCCGGTCGATCGCGGCGGCGTCGATCGTCGCGAAGCACACGCGCGATACGATCATGATCGCGGCTGCCGAGTCATATCCGCATTACGGATGGCACGCGAACAAGGGCTATGGCGCGCCGCAGCATCTGGCGGCGTTGCGCGAATTTGGCCCGACCCCGCTCCACCGGCGCAGCTTCGCCCCCGTCGCGCAGATGGTTCTGCCGTTATGAGTCTTTCGAGTCACACCGCTAGGTCTTGAGTCCCGCATGGCGCGGAATCGCAATATCTGGTCGAAATGGCGGAAAACCGGGCCGCGTTAACGATGTGGCAACGCTTATCGTTAACCAATGTTTGCTTGACGCGAGTCGTCGTCTTCGGGCGAATGGGGGCCATAGGGGATATCAATGGCGGTTATCGAGAAGACGCGGACACGACCTGTTCTGGCAGTAAAGGGCAAGGCGACGGCGCTCGACGAGCGGGCGTCCGCAGCGGCGATGCTTCCGCTCGACACGATCGTGCGCGGCGATTGCATCGCGGCGATGCGATCGCTTCCGGCCAAATCGGTCGACATGGTCTTTGCCGATCCGCCCTATAATCTCCAGCTTGGCGGCGACCTCGCGCGGCCCGACGGCAGCCATGTCGATGCGGTTACCGATGAATGGGACAAATTCGACAGCCTCGGCGCCTATGACAAATTCACCCGCGCCTGGCTCGCCGAAGCGCGCCGCATCTTGAAGGATGACGGCACGATCTGGGTGATTGGCAGCTATCACAA
>JAPKCG010000433.1 GCA_028823055.1 Sphingomonas bacterium | reverse complement strand
CATTAGTACCCCGATTCGTGCCGAAAGCCAGCGCCTCCGAGCTATTGCGTACCTGACGCGTCGGCTGCTTGTTGATCTGGCTGCCCTGCGCCTGCGGCTGCTCTTGGGTCCACGAATAGACCTGCCAACCGCGTCCCACCTGGCTGCCGAGCAGGTCGTAGAAATCGTCGCCTTCGAGCAAACGGTCGACATAGCGGGTATAGGGATAGCGCGCATAATTGCTCGCCGACTGGTACCACGGCTGCCAATAGGTCTCCTGCAGATGGCGAGGCGCGTACCATTTATGAACCTGGGGTTCAACATATTCAAGTTCGAAGCTCGGATAAGACCGTTCCGCGCCCAGCGCCCCCAACGCGCCCCGGCTCGGGCTTTGCGCGCCCGCCGAAGCCCAAGCACCTAATACCAGCAGTAGCCAGAACCACAACCGCGCCATCATCAGTACACCACCCTCACCAGACGCACCGTCTCCGTACGCTGCCTACTGGCGTCGGTGTCCAACCCCAACCGCACCACATACACACCGGGCGACACCAATCGACCCGTATCGTCGCGCCCATCCCATAGTACGCGATGCACACCGCTGGGCCGAGCCTCTTGACGGGAAAGGTCGCGCAGCTGTCGCCCCGAAAGATCGAAGACCTCGACCCGCAGGCGCTTATCGCCCTCAACCGCGAAGATCTTGGCCTCGATCGCGCCCTCGTCGTTGATGCCATCGCCATTGGGCGTCAGAATTGGCGGAGTTACCGTCACGTCTTCGAGCAGACGACCCTCTTCGAGATCGACCACCGCCACCAGCGCCTGGCTGGAGACCAACTCTGTCGCTTCCCCTGCGCTGACTTCCTGTATGCGCGCGGGAAAATCCGTGTGCGAAAGCTCGGCGAAAAACTGGGTGTGGCCGAGAAAAATCTGGGTGCGAAAGCGAATCGCATACAGCGTCGGCTCAGTCACCGGCTCGGCAAAAAACAGATCCAACACACCCTGCTCGCCCGGCACCACCTGCAACGCGCCCGGCCACAAACTCGTACCACCGCCCAAACGCAGCAGATTTTCACTGCCCGCGCGCACCGAGACCAACTCCAATGGCACCGCCGAAGAAGACTGCAACCGGATCCGATCAAAACCCGGGTTGCCCACACGAAATTGCGGCCGCACATAGAGCGTAAACTCCTCCGCCCGTCCCGGCTCTACTCCGCGCACCGGCCACAATTCGGCAAAGGCCTGGTCCACCAAGGGCGGACTGAAGTCCAGGTTCAAATCCAGCAACCGCGCGGCGCGAAACGGGTCGGAGGTTTTTAACCGCACCTCGAATAGCACATAACGGCGCGGCGACGGCGATTTAAAAGCCTCACCCGAAGTGTGGTAAACCTCACTCCAGTTGCTCCAATCCGCACCGGGCAGTTCCTCGATCACCACCGGCCCGCGCCGGTCCTCGCTACGCCGCTCCCAGGTATTCTGCGAGATCTCAGAACCGCGCGGCGTAAAATAATGTGCGATCCGCAATAGCTCGTCGCCCGAGCGGGTGCGCACTTCGACATGCGTATCGCGCGGCGTCTCCGCCGTCCAATGCAACACGCCGAAGAGCGCCGAGCGCCTGAGCTTGACGATCGGCGAGACCATCACCACCTCCGAGACATAACCCTCTCCATAGGCCTGGATCTCGCTGATCTGCCCCTTCTCGTTGTCGCCGGCCGCGAAGGCCAGCCGACGCAAGTCGATATAGCGAACCTCCTGCACGGGAAAGGACTCTTCCACTTGCAAGCGGGCCTCGCGGTTCAACCTTTCGTCAAAGAGCCGCCAAACCAACTCGCCGTCGGGGTTGAGCGAGCCGTCGGCGATGCGCAGCTGATAGGCCGGCGGCGGCTCGCCCGGACTCAGCAGCCGGATGCGATCGAGCCAGTATTTGGCGCCCAAGTCGATCTGCACCTGGTTTTCATCGCGCAAGCGGTCGTATTCGCGCAAAAACTGAAAAGTCGATAACAAGCCGTCGCTAATAGGACGTGTATACCGCTGCTCGTGTCTAGCCCAATCTTCGATCTTCGGCCGCGTTAACCGCGCTGCGTTATCGCCCAACGCGATGACCTCGACCTCGGCAAGCCGCGGGCGTTCGCGCCGATAATGGCGCGGCGGCGCCTGTTCTTCCACGGGCAAGGCGTCGTAGATCCCCTGTTCTACCCGGATCTGCCGACCGGCACGGGTGCGACGAAAATAATCAATCGCACCCCGGTCTACCTCGGGCAACGCCGCATAGGTTTCTTCATCGATTTCAATACCGCGCACACAGTCCGATTCCAACGCCTCAATGCGCACGATCTGCACGGCGGTACCCGGCAACTCCTCGACCCCGCGCGGCTCCACCTCGAAGACAAACTCGCGTTCGGTCTTATTCGCGATATTGACCAAGCCAACCCGAAAAAACTCGCGCTGACGCACATTAGTAAAGGTCGTACGGCCATCGGAGACCATCACGCGAAATTTGAGGAAGGGGTCACCGCTATCGGCGAAGCGCACCGCGATCCGCTCTGCGACGACCACCCGCCCCAAATCGATATCGACCCACCAATCGGCGACCGGCCGGTCCAGCTCAGGCTGCCAATAGGTTGCTTCGTCGCCGTCTATGACAAACGGAGCCTGCTCTATATTAGAACCGGCCGCGTCGATCCCGCCGGTAAGCGTGTCCCCCTCGCTGACATAGCGAAACTGCCCGGCGTTGAGCACCGCGTTGATATCGCGCCGCATAAAACGCGGTTCTACCGTACCGTCGGCGCGGATGATCGAGGTGCCCCTAGGCACCGTCCAATCCTGCCAATGGCCGGCGCGGCTGACCTCAACCCGGTCGCCGAGCAGCCGGTAGCCCTGCGCCGCCGCATCACCACCGAAAGCCAAAAGCGAAACGATTAAAAACCTAATTATGCCAG
>JAPKCG010000432.1 GCA_028823055.1 Sphingomonas bacterium | reverse complement strand
TGCAGATGAACACGTCGATGATCTTGAGCTCGGGCTCGTCCATCCCGCCATAGAGGTGGTTGAGGAACATTTCCTTGGTCAGCGTCGTCCCCTTGCGGAGCGACAGCAGCTCAAGCATCGCATATTCCTTGCCCGTCAGGTGGACGCGCGCGCCATCGACCTCGACGGTCTTGGCGTCGAGGTTCACCGACAGCTTGCCCGTCTTGATGACCGACTGCGAATGCCCCTTGGAGCGGCGGACGACGGCATGGATGCGCGCGACCAGTTCGTCGCGGTGAAAGGGTTTGGTGACATAATCGTCGGCACCGAAGCCGAAGCTGCGCACCTTCGAATCCATCTCGTTGATCCCCGACAGGATCAGTACCGGCGTTGCGATCCGCGCGACCCGCAGCTTTTTGAGGACGTCATAGCCATGCATGTCGGGCAGATTGAGGTCGAGCAGAATGATGTCGTAATCATAGAGCTTGCCCAGATCGAGACCTTCCTCGCCCAGGTCGGTCGTATAGACGTTGAAGCCTTCGGTATTAAGCATCAGTTCGATGGCTTTGGCCGTTGTCGGCTCGTCCTCGATGAGCAGCACCCGCATGTGTCTTCCCCCCGTAGCGAAACCGCGCCAAGCAGGATGGCTGCGCGGTTGGCTTCAGATTTATTAACCAAACCACCTCTGAACGCAAAAGGTTAATTTGGAATTAATCCTGTGATTCCTGCGAGTCGCTCGGCGTAAGCGCTTTATCGAGCATCGTTTCATGGTCGGTGGCGGGCATATCCTCACCCAGCACTTCGCGCAGATAAAGGCTGCGGACCAGCGTGAAGATGACGACCAGAAGCGCGGCGGAAAAGAACAGTCCGAACACGCCGAAAATCACGCCGATGCCGATAATGGCGAAGACGGTGATCGCGGGGGGGATCGAAATAACCCGCGCCTGAACATAGGGCGTGATGAAATTGGTCTGGATGAGCCGCACGAGCGCATAGGTGACGAGCGTCCCGATCAACGGCCCGGTGCCGACCGTCGCGGCGAGGCCGAGCGCGGGGATCATCGCTGCGGTCGGGCCGATATACGGGATGAATTCGCTCAAACCCGCCAGCAGGCCGAGCGCGGCGGCGGAAGGAACACCCGATATCCACAGGCCGATGCCGATCAGCACGCCCATCGTCGTCATCAGGATCAACGACGACCGCAGCCACAGTTTCAGCGTCGAGCCGACATCGTAGAGCGCATCCTCGACCGCCGGGCGTTTCGACCGCGGGATGAGATAGAGGAAACCGCGCTGATAGACGCCTGGATCGGCGGCGAAGAACAGCGCGCCGATCAGCAAGAGCAGACAGTTGAGGATCAGTTCCCCCGCTCCCGCGACGAGGCCGCCGATATCGGTCGCGACCTTCGATCCCGCATAGGCCTGACGCACCGCATCGACGATCTTCGCGCCGACCGGGCTTTGCGACAGATAGGTGGCAAGCTGGTCGATCAGACCGGGTAATGCGGTCACAAGCTCGTTGACCTGTTGCCGGAACTGGACGCCGAACAGCCAGACGAGAAACGCGATCAGCCCCAGTACGGTCGCCATGCCGAGCCCCAGCGATAGCTTTGGCGAAGCGCGCAGATGGCGAGCATATAACTCCGCCATCGCGTGAATGACGATCGCGCCGAGGATCGATCCGAAAGCGAGGATCAAAAGATTGCCCGCGCGCAGCAGCGCGGCGGTGACGCCGATGATGACGATCGAAATCAGCACGCGGCGGATGAAGCGCGCATCGGCGCGGTCGGGGGCGAGGCGGTTCACCGGGGTGGTGTTGGCAGATCGCGGGCGGTGAGGACAGCGGAGAAACGCGCGAACGGACGCCGCCGGATCAGCGACCCGCGCAAGGGTCGACCAGTGTTTCGGCGAGGAAGGTGATCAATGCCTCGACCCGCGCGGGGCGCAGGCGGCTGGGCGGGGTCATCAGATGCAGGCCGATCGGCGGCGGGGGCCAGTCGGCCAGGACGGTGACAACCGACCCGCTCTCCAGATGCGGGCCGATGATGAAGCCGGGCAATCGCGCAATGCCCAACCCCGCCAGCAGCGATGGCACAAGCGCCTCGCCGCTGTTTGCGGTCAACGGCCCATCGGCGCGAACCGCGACGTCGGTGCCGTCGGCACGTCTGAAGCGCCACGGGCCGTTGAGGTTCGAATAATGAAGCAACCGATGGTGACTGAGGTCGCCCGGATGCTTCGGCGTTCCATGCTGCGCCAGATAGGCGGGCGCGGCGACGATATGCGTCGCGATCGAACATAGCCGCCGCGCGCGCAGGCTGCTGTCTGGCAGATCGGCGATGCGCAGCGCGACGTCGAACCCCTCCGCGACGATATCGACTTGTGCATCGGAGAGGTTGAGGTCGATCTCGATCCCCGGATGCTGCCCGAGAAACCGTGCGAGCAGCGGCGCGACGCTGGCGATGCCGAAGCTCATCGGCGCGGCGAGCCGGATGCGACCGACCGGCGCGGTGGCGGCATCGGTCGCGGCTTCTTCCGCCGCGCGCGCCTCGGCGACGATGCGCGCTGCGTGGTCCGCGAGCGGCTTGCCCGCCTCGGTCAGAGCCAGGCGACGCGACGTGCGGTGGAACAGCGACTGGCCGAGATGCTCCTCAAGTCGTGACACCGCCTTCGACACGGTCGCCTTGCTCAGGCCGATATCGTCCGCCGCCGCGCTAAACGAGCGGTGTTCGACGACGGCGGCGAAAATCGCCCAGGCTTCGAGATCGGGCAGGCGCATTCTTGGCTCCGTCGATAAGGCTCATCGATAATAATAACAGAAACGATCGGTTTCCATCGTTTCTATTTATCATCGCGCAGGATTTCCTATCTTGGCGCCAACCGATGGAGGATTTCCATGACCAAGATGACCGACACGCAGACAATCAACCCACACGCAGATGCAGCG
>JAPKCG010000431.1 GCA_028823055.1 Sphingomonas bacterium | reverse complement strand
CCAGTCCGTTCGAAACCTATGCCACCGGGCCTAACGACAACGACCTCGACCTGTGGGGGACCCAGGCGAATATCAGCTATGACTTCGGCAGCGTGACGTTTAAATCGATCACCGCGTATCGTGACCTGAAATCCTATTTTACCCGCGATGGCGATAATTCGCCCTTTGTGTTCCGCCAGACCACCAATCGCGATAAACAATGGCAATTCAGTCAGGAATTGCAGCTGACCGGGACCGTGTTGAACGACCGGCTGAGCTATGTGCTGGGCGCCTATTATTTCAAGGAGAAGGCTTCGGACATCGCGACCGCCGATCTGGCGATCGGGCTGTCACCGCCCCTGGCGTTGACGCCTCCTTTCACGCCTGCGGTATTCATCCAGAACTATACCGACAATACCAGCTATGCCGCTTATGGTCAGTTCGACGTCAAGATCGTCCCTAAACTGTCGATCACCATCGGCGGGCGATACACCAGTGACAAAAAGATCTTCACCTCGATTAACGTGCGCCAGCGTGACCTCGTCAAATTCGTCGACGTGACGAAAGAGGCTACGTTCGAGAAATTTACCCCGCGCTTCGGCGTCAACTTCAACGCCAGTCGTGACCTGCTCCTTTATGCCTCGTTCAGCCGCGGGTTCAAACAGGGCGGGTTCAACGGTCGCCCCCTCGCCAACGCGGGCGAGGTGACGCAATACGCCCCGGAAACGCTCGATACCTACGAAGCGGGAATCAAGGCGCAATGGCTCGATGGCCAGCTGACGACGAACCTTGCGGCCTTCCATTCGCTGTACGACAACATCCAGCTGACGGTGAATGCTACCCCGCAGAACTTCGTCGCCAACGCCGCCAAGGGAAAGATCGACGGGTTCGAATTTGAAACGGTCGCACGGCCCGCGTCATGGCTGAGCTTCAACGCGGCGGTTGGGTATCTCGATGCGCGCTACAGCGAAGTCGGCCAGGGGCTTGGTCCGACGCAGGTTCTGCCGATCACGGTCAACAGTCATTTTGTCAAAGCGCCGAAATGGACCGTAACGACGGGCATGGACGTCAGCCAGGAATTTGACAGCGGGGCCAGTGCTGCCTTCCGGATCGATTACAGCCTGTATTCGCGTATCTATCATGACGTCGCCAATTCGCCGCTCGTCACTGATAGTGGCTATGGATTGCTCAATGCGCGCATCAGTTACACCATCCCCGGCAAGGCGCTGACGCTATCGGCGTTCGGCACCAATCTGACCAATGAACTATATCTCGTGTCCGGCAACGTCTCTGGCGCGTTCGGGCTTGCCGAAGCCAGCTACGGACGCCCGCGCGAATGGGGGATTTCTGCTGCGTACAAATTTTGACCTATCGAAAAGGGCCGATTGCGACAGCGCTTTGACCAAAGGGCTTGGCGCGATCGGCCATCATATGGACGACTATCCACATTCTCGACATTCAACAGGGTTGTTCTATGACATCGCGTGTTAATCTTTCCGTCGGCGGCACCAAGCGTGTAGCGACGGCAACCTTCGATCGAATTGATCCCGTTACCGGCTCGGTGGCAACGGCCGCCGATGCGGCCAGTGTCGCCGATGCGGTCGCCGCCGCCGATGCCGCGGGGAAAGCCGCCCCGGCCTGGGCCGCAATCGGCCCCAATGCGCGCCGCGCAATGCTGATGAAAGCCGCCGATGCGCTGGAGGCACGCCGCGATGACTTCGTCGCCGCAATGATGAGTGAAATCGGCGCGACGCAGGGTTGGGCGGGGTTCAATCTGATGCTCGCCGCCGGCATCGTCCGCGAAGCCGCGGCGATGACGACGCAGATCGGTGGCGAGATCATCCCGTCGGACAAGCCCGGCTGTATCGCGATGGCGCTGCGCGAACCTGCGGGCGTCATCCTCGGCATCGCGCCGTGGAACGCGCCGATCATCCTGGGCGTGCGCGCGATCGCCATGCCGCTCGCCTGCGGCAATAGCGTGATCCTCAAGGCGTCGGAGCAATGCCCGCGCACGCATGCGCTGATCGTCGCGGCGTTCATCGACGCCGGGTTCGGCGACGGCATCGTCAACCTGATCACCAATGCCCCCGCCGATGCGGGCGAAATCGTCGGCGCGATGATCGATCACCCCGCCGTCCGCCGGATTAACTTCACCGGATCGACCGCAGTCGGACGGATCATCGCGAAGCGCGCCGCCGAACAACTCAAACCCGTATTGCTCGAACTCGGCGGCAAGGCACCGTTGATCGTGCTCGACGACGCCGATCTCGACGAGGCGGTCAAGGCCGCTGCGTTCGGCGCGTTCATGAATTCGGGTCAGATCTGCATGTCGACTGAACGGATCATCGTCCTCGACGCCATCGCCGACGATTTCGCGGCACGGTTCAAAGCAAAGGTCGCGGCCATGCCCGTCAGCGACCCACGAGAGGGCACGACCCCGCTCGGCGCGGTCGTCGATCAAAAGACGGTCGATCATGTGCAGAGCCTGATCGACGATGCCGTCGCGGCCGGGGCCGATCTGCTCGTCGGTGGCGATGCCGACGGCGTGCTGATGCCCGCGCATGTCGTCGATCGCGTCACTCCCGACATGAAACTGTTTCGCGACGAAAGCTTCGGTCCCGTCGTCGGCATCATTCGTGCCCGTGACGAGGCGCATGCCATCGCGCTTGCCAACGACACCGAATACGGCCTGTCGGCGGCGGTTTTCACCCGCGACACCGCCCGCGGGCTGCGCGTCGCGCGCCAGATCCACTCGGGCATCTGCCACGTCAACGGCCCCACCGTGCATGACGAGGCGCAGATGCCCTTCGGCGGCACGAAGGCGTCGGGTTACGGCCGTTTCGGCGGGAAGGCCGGCATCGACAGCTTTACCGAATTGCGCTGGGTCACGATCGAGACCCAGCCCGGCCACATTCCGATCTAACGACACCAGAACTCACGAAAAGAG
>JAPKCG010000043.1 GCA_028823055.1 Sphingomonas bacterium | reverse complement strand
ACATGCTGCAGCAGGTGACCAAGCAGGTCGAAGGCCATTCGATCTGCGCGCTCGGCGATGCTGCGGCATGGCCGATCCAGGGCCTCATCAAGCATTTCCGGCCGGAAATCGAACGCCGGATCATCGAACGCGGCGGTGGGACGACGCCGATGATGGAGGCGGCGGAGTGACGGGGGCTTCACGGAAGCTTCTGGCGATGATCTTCGTAATGACGACGATCGGTTCTGTGGATGCACAACATCGTCGGCAAACGGACACAGGCACGCTGGTGCCTGGTTATCACCCAGCGGCACCAATTGGCTCGTCGGGTTTTAGTGGCCGGCCGATCGTTGCAGATGAATTGCAGCCAATTCCGAATGCGCAAGCTCTGCTCTCTGCTCGGCGCGTGGTCACCTGTGTGGTGAATTCGTCGCCTGCGAAAGTACGGACGTATCTTTTATCCGCGCCGGATCAGCACAAATTCGCGTTGCTAGGTAACGGTATGTCGACATGTCTTGGATCGGTCAGCGACGATGGTCGTGAAACTCAGATGAACACTGGCGGATCTATGATGCACCGTTTATTTGCCGAGGGCTATCTTCGCAAACACGAGATGAAAGAATTGTCGGCAATATCGCTTGATAAATTGCTCCAGGATCCGCGCTTTAAAAGCGGACCTGCTGGCGCTGATAAATTGTCGCAGTGCCTGGTCTATACGCAACCCGCATTGAGCAGAAATCTGGTTGTTTCGTCTCCTGGTAGCGATGGCGAAGCAACTGCCGTTGGCGCGATTGCGCCATTCATTTCGGGATGCCTCGATAAGGGCGTGACGATGACCATCAATCGCGACGGTTTGCGATTGCATCTGGCTGACGCACTCTTTTACCGCCTGAACGATAAAAATGATGGTGGCAGCGGCGTAGGGTCGCCGCTTACCGGGAATTAAATCAGATGCCCAAGGTTAAAGTCGATGGAGTCGAGATCGAGGTGCCGCAGGGCGCCACCGTGCTGCAGGCCTGCGAGCTTGCGGGCAAGGAGATCCCGCGTTTCTGTTATCATGAGCGCCTGTCGATCGCGGGCAATTGCCGGATGTGCCTTGTCGAGGTGAAGCCGGGGCCGCCGAAGCCTCAGGCCTCGTGCGCCTTGCCCGCCGCCGATAATCAGGAAATCTTCACGACGACGCCGATGGTCAAGCATGCGCGCGAGGGGATGATGGAGTTTCTCCTCATCAACCACCCACTCGATTGCCCGATCTGCGACCAAGGTGGCGAATGCGATTTGCAGGATCAGTCGATCGCTTATGGCCGTGGTCATTCACGGTTCGGTGAGAACAAGCGCGCGGTGACCGAGAAATATATGGGGCCGATCGTCAAGACGATCATGACCCGGTGCATCCAGTGTACGCGCTGCGTCCGTTTCGCCGAGGAAGTCGCTGGCGTCGAGGAAATCGGGGCGATCTATCGCGGCGAAAATATGCAGATCACCAGCTATCTCGAAGAGGCGGTGACGAGCGAACTCAGTGGCAACGTCGTCGATCTGTGCCCGGTCGGTGCGCTGACGAGCAAGCCCTATGCCTATGAGGCACGGCCTTGGGAGCTGAAAAAGACCCTGACGATCGACGTGATGGACGCGGTCGGCACGAACATCCGTCTCGATAGTCGGGGGCGTCAGGTGTTGCGCTGCGTTCCCCGGATCAACGATGACGTCAACGAGGAATGGGCGACCGACAAGACCCGTCACGTCGTCGATGGGCTGGTTCGGCGGCGGCTCGACAAGCCATATATTCGTAAGGACGGTAAGCTGGTCGCGGCAACCTGGGACGAGGCATTTGCCGCGATCAAAGCGGTCGATGTGGGCGACAGTGTCGCAGTTGTCGCGGGTGATCTGGTCGATTGCGAAACGATGTACGCGGCAAAGACATTCGCGCGCGGGCTCGGATCGTCGATGCTCGAAGGTCGGCAGACGGGCATGGCGTATGACACGTCGAACCTTGCTGCTGTGAATTTCAATACGACGATCGCGGGCGTCGAAGAGGCCGACGCGATCCTGCTCGTTGGGACCAATTTGCGCTGGGAAGCGCCGCTGGTGAATACGCGCGTGCGAAAAGCGATCAAAAAGGGCGCGAAGGTTTTCGGCATCGGTCCTGAGACCGACCTGACGTACAAGCTCGACTGGATCGGCGACGATTTGGCGCTGCTCGGTGATCTGCCGGAAGTGCTGACTGAGGCGTTCGGTAAAGCCGAGCGTCCGATGGTGATCGTCGGGGGCGGCGCGCTCAAAGGCGGTCATGGCGCTGCGCTGAAGCTGGTCGAAACGCTGGGCCTCGTCAAAGGCGACTGGAACGGTTTCAACGTCGTCCACATGGCCGCCAGCCGGATGGGCGGGCTGATGCTCGGTTATGCGCAGTCGGGCGGTATCGCCGATGTCATGGGGGCCAAGCTCGGCTTCTTCCTCGGTGCGGACGAAGTTGATTATACCAAGTTCGCGGGGTTCAAGGAGTTTGTCGGACACCATGGCGATGTTGGCGCGCATCATGCCGATGTCGTCCTGCCGGGTGCGACCTATGCCGAGAAATCGGGCACCTGGGTCAATCTCGAAGGTCGCGTTCAGCGTGGCGAGCGGGCGGTATTCCCGCCAGGCGATGCGCGTGAGGATTGGACGATTTTTCGTGCACTATCCGAAGTAGTCGGTGAGACGCTGCCATTCGACAGCCTCGCGGGATTGCGCGAAGCGATGGCGAGCGAAGTTCCCGCGCTGCGCGAACCCGGTCTCGTTCGTTTCGACTGGAATCCGCCGTCGCTCGATGCGAAGGGTGACGGCGTGTTGGCCGGCTATCCTATCAAGGACTTTTATCTGACCAACGCGATCTGCCGGGCCAGCCCGACAATGCAGCGCTGTTCGGCCGAATTGATCCACGGCGAGGATTTCGCGGAGGCCGCCGAGTGACCGACTTTTTTCAATCCACCGTCGGCATGCCCTATGACTGGGCTTGGTTTACCGCGACAATTGCGGGCATTCTGCTGATCGCGTTGCCATTGATGTTGTCGGTGGCGCTCATCATTTATGCCGATCGCAAGATTTGGGCGGCGATGGCGCTGCGCCGGGGGCCCAACGTCGTCGGGCCGTTTGGTATTCTTCAGTCGTTCGCGGACGGGCTGAAAGTCTTCTTGCAGGAAACGATCATTCCGTCGGCCGCGAACCGCGTGCTGTTCCTGCTTGCGCCGATCATCACTTTCACCGTTGCGCTGATCGTATGGGCGGTCGTGCCGTTCCAGGCGGGTGTCGTCCTCGCGAATATCAATGTCGGGCTGCTCTACGTTCTCGCGGCGTCGTCGCTGGGCGTTTACGGGATCATCCTGTCGGGCTGGGCGTCGAATTCGAAATACCCCTTCTACTCGGCACTCCGCGCAGCAGCGCAGATGGTGAGTTATGAAGTTGCAATCGGTTTCATCCTGATTTCGGTCGTGATGTGGTCGGGGACTTTCAATCTCAGCGGAATCGTGCTGGCCCAGCAAAGCGTGCTGGGCATCCATATCAACGCATTTGGGATAAACCCGCTGCTGTTCCCGATGGCGGTGATGTTCTTCATCTCCAGCCTCGCGGAAACGCAGCGGGCACCGTTCGATCTGACCGAGGCGGAATCGGAACTGGTCGCAGGTTATCAGACCGAATATTCGTCGATGGCGTTCGCGTTATTCTGGCTGGGCGAATATGCCAACGTCATCCTGATGTGCGCGCTCAACGCGACGTTGTTCTGGGGTGGGTGGTTGCCGCCGATCGATTGGGCGCCGCTCTATGCGGTTCCAGGCATTATCTGGCTGTTCGCAAAGATCCTGTTCTTCTTCTTCCTGTTCAGCTGGGTGAAGGCGACAGTGCCGCGCTATCGCTATGATCAGTTGATGAGACTGGGCTGGAAAATTTTCCTGCCCGTCTCGCTGTTCTGGGTTTTCCTCGTTTCGGGCGTCCTGATGTGGATGCGCGTGGGAGTTTCGTCGTGACCGTCGGTCAACTCGTCAAATCGTTCACGCTTTGGGAATTCGTGAAAGCGCACGCGCTGACACTGAAATATTTTTTCAAGCCCAAGGCGACGATCAACTATCCTCATGAGCGCAATCCGGTCAGTCCGCGGTTTCGCGGCGAGCACGCCTTGCGCCGCTATCCCAATGGCGAGGAACGGTGCATCGCGTGCAAGCTGTGCGAGGCGGTGTGCCCCGCACAGGCGATCACGATCGAGGCAGAGCCTCGCGATGACGGCAGCCGCCGGACGACGCGCTACGACATCGATATGACCAAATGCATCTACTGCGGTCTTTGCGCCGAGGCATGCCCGGTCGATGCGATCGTCGAGGGGCCGAATTACGAATTCTCGACTGAAACCCGCGAAGAGCTCATCTATGACAAGGCGAAGCTGCTCGATAATGGCGACCGATGGGAAAGTGCGATCGCGGCGAACCTTGCCGCCGATGCGCCGTACCGTTAATGCGCTGCACCATCGATTCATGCACGGCGGGTTCGTGTCTGACAGGCGGGCATAAAAGGGGGCCTGACGTACAGTGATACAGGCCATAGCCTTCTACCTATTCGCGATCGTCGTGATCGGATCCGGCGCGATGACGATTTCGTCGCGCAATCCCGTTCATTCGGTCATGTGGCTCATCCTCGCCTTCTTCAACGCGGCAGGACTGATGGTGCTCGTCGGCGCCGAATTCATCGCGATGTTGCTCGTCATCGTCTATGTCGGGGCGGTCGCTGTGCTGTTCCTGTTCGTGGTCATGATGCTCGACATCGACCTGGCGGAGGTCCGCGCAGGGGTGGCGCGATACTTCGCCATTGGTCTGGCGCTCGCGGTGGCGCTGGCTGCCGAGATCCTGATCGCGATCGGAGCATGGGAAGCGGGCGGGGTGAAGATTGCCCGGCGTGTGGCACCGATCGATGGCAACGTGCCAAACATTCAGGCGATCGGCGACTTGCTGTATACCCGCTATCTGTTCGTGTTCGAGGGTGCGGGACTGGTCCTGCTTGTTGCGATGATCGGTGCGATCGTGTTGACGCATCGTGAGCGCAGCGGCGTCCGTCCGCAGAATATCAGCCGCCAGAATGCGCGCCGTCCGCAGGATGCGACGCGCAACACGCAGCCGACGATCGGCGGGGGTGTCGAATTATGATCGGCCTAACGCATTATCTTGTCGTCGCGGCGATCCTGTTCACGATGGGGGTGCTGGGCATCTTCCTCAATCGTAAGAATTTGATCGTCATTCTGATGGCGATCGAACTGATCCTGCTCGCGGTGAACCTCAACCTTGTCGCGTTCTCTGCCTATCTTCATGATCTGGTGGGACAGGTGTTCGCGATGTTCGTCCTCACGGTCGCGGCGGGCGAAGCGGCGATCGGGCTGGCGATCCTGGTAATATATTTCCGTGGCCGCGGCACGATCGCGGTCGACGACGCCAATCGGATGAAGGGCTAATTTCGGTGCACTCCATCCTTTTCATCGTTTTCCTGCCGCTGCTCGCGGCGGCTATTGCCGGGTTCGGCAATAAATCGATCGGCTTTGTTCCAGCCAAGGCTGTGACGACCGGCGCGTTGTTCATCAGCTGTGCGTTGTCGTGGCCGATCTTCATTGCGTATCTGACCGGCGGCGCGGAGGCGACGGTCGTTCCGGTGCTCGATTTCATCCATTCGGGAACGATGGATGTTGCCTGGGCGCTGCGGGTCGATTCATTGACCGCGGTGATGCTCGTCGTTGTCACCAGCGTCTCTGCGCTCGTCCACCTGTATAGCTGGGGCTATATGGAAGAGGACCCGGATCAACCGCGTTTCTTCGCCTATCTGTCGCTGTTCACCTTCGCGATGCTAATGCTCGTTACCGCGAACAACCTCGTTCAGATGTTCTTCGGCTGGGAAGGCGTCGGGCTCGCTTCGTACCTCCTCATCGGTTTCTGGTTTCGTAAGCCGTCGGCAAGCGCCGCCGCGATCAAGGCGTTCGTCGTCAACCGCGTCGGCGATCTGGGCTTCATGCTCGGTATTTTCGGCACCTATCTCGTCTTCAACACCGTCTCGATTCCCGAAATCCTCGCGGCGGCGCCCGGCATGGCGGGGTCGACGATCGGCTTTCTTGGCCATCGCTACGACACCATGACGGTGTTGTGCCTGCTGCTGTTCGTCGGCGCGATGGGGAAATCCGCGCAGCTCGGCCTGCACACGTGGTTGCCCGATGCGATGGAGGGGCCGACCCCGGTGTCGGCGCTGATCCATGCCGCGACGATGGTGACCGCAGGCGTCTTCATGGTGTGCCGCCTGTCCCCGATGTTCGAACAGAGCCAGACCGCACTGACGGTGGTGACGACGATCGGCGCTGCGACCTGCCTGTTCGCGGCGACGGTCGCGGTGGTGCAGACCGATATAAAGCGCGTCATCGCCTATTCGACCTGTTCACAGCTCGGATATATGTTCTTCGCCGCGGGCGTCGGAGCCTATGGCGCGGCGATGTTCCATTTGTTCACACATGCGTTCTTCAAGGCGCTGCTGTTCCTCGGCGCAGGGTCTGTTATCCATGCGATGCATCATGAGCAGGACATGCGCTATTACGGTGGTTTGCGAAAACAGATCCCGGTGACCTTCTGGGGTATGATGGCGGGTACGCTAGCGATCACGGGCGTCGGATTGCCCGGCGTGTTCGGACTGCCCGCAATCGGGTTCGCCGGCTTCCATTCGAAGGATGCGATCATCGAGGCGGGCTGGGCATCGGGCAATCCCGGCGTGTGGTTCGTCGGCGTTCTGGTCGCGCTGATCACGAGCTTCTACTCGTGGCGACTGATGTTCCTTACATTTTGGGGTCAGCCGCGCTGGGCGGCGAGCGAGCATATCCAGCACGCGCTTCATGATGCACATGGTCACGATGATGCGCACCATCCCGACGAGGCGCACGGCAATGCGCCTAAGGCGGAAGACTCGGGCGAGCATCCGCACGAGGAAGGGGGGCGTCACGACGACCTGCCGCAGGGCACCGGCGGCTATCATCCGCATGAAAGCCCGCTACCCATATTGATCCCGCTGGTCATTCTGTCGATCGGGGCTGTCGCGGCAGGTTATGTCTTCCACACCTTCTTCATCGAGCCGAGTGCGGGTGAGGAATATTGGAAGGGCGCGCTCGCATTCCGCGAACATCTGATGCACGCGATGCATGAGGTTCCGACATGGGTGAAACTGTCGGCGACGGTGGCGATGCTGCTGGGTCTGTTCATCGCCTGGTATGCCTATATTCGCAGTCCGAAATTTCCGACGGCGGTCGCGGATCAATTTGGCGTCCTTTATCGCTTCCTGTCGCACAAATGGTATTTCGATGAGCTGTACGATTTGATATTCGTCCGTCCCGCCTTTGCGATCGGTCGCCTGCTTTGGCATCGGGGCGATGAGAAAACCATCGATCGGTTCGGTCCCAACGGGTCGGCGTGGGTTGTCGCTCTCGGCAGCCGTGTCGCGGGGCGCCTCCAGTCCGGATATGTCTATACCTATGCTTTCGTCATGCTGATCGGGCTTACCGCCGCGGCAACCTGGGTGATCGCTTCGTGAGCGGCTTCCCTATCCTTTCGGTTATGCTCGCGGTGCCCGCGCTGGCGGCGATCGCGTGCCTTTTCCTTGATGCGAAGTCGGCACGCTGGCTCGCCTTGGGGGCGACGCTCGTCGACCTGGCGCTCGGCATCATCCTCTGGTCGAGTTACGATGTCGGCGGCGCGCAGTGGCAGTTCGTCGAGCATGGGTCCAATGTCGGCCGGTTCGGCTGGGACCTTGGCATCGATGGGTTCGCCCTCATGCTGATCATGCTCAGCGTGTTCCTGATGCCGATCTGCATCGGCGCGAGCTGGCAGGCGATTACGCAACGCGTACCCGAATATATGGCGGCGTTCCTTTTCACCGAGGTGCTGATGATCGGCACCTTTGCGGCACAGGACCTGTTCCTGTTCTATATCTTCTTTGAAGCTGGCCTGATACCAATGTATCTGATCATCGGCATTTGGGGCGGCGTGAACCGGATCTACGCATCGTATAAGTTCTTTCTTTACACGCTGTTCGGCTCGGTGCTGATGTTCGTCGCGATGCTGTATATGGCGCACGCAGCGGGTACGACGAGCATTCCTGCACTGATGGCGTATGACTTCCCCGGCGGTGTCCAGACATGGCTATGGCTCGCCTTCTTCGCGTCGTTCGCGGTGAAGATGCCGATGTGGCCCGTCCACACATGGTTGCCCGACGCGCATGTCCAGGCGCCGACCGCAGGATCGGTAATTCTGGCGGGCGTGTTGCTCAAGCTTGGTGGCTACGGTTTCCTGCGCTTCAGCCTGCCGATGTTTCCGCAGGCATCGGCGGAACTCACATGGTTGATCTTCGCCCTGTCGGTGGTTGCGGTGGTCTATACCAGCCTCGTCGCGCTGGTGCAGAACGACATGAAGAAGCTGATCGCATACAGCTCGGTCGCGCATATGGCGATCGTGACGATTGGCCTGTTCGCGTTCAACCGGCAGGGCGTCGAGGGGGCGATGCTCGTGATGCTCAGTCACGGCCTCGTATCGGCGGCGTTGTTTCTGTGCGTCGGCGTGATCTACGACCGCCTCCACACGCGAGAGATCGACCGGTATGGCGGGCTGGCGATCAACATGCCGCGTTACGCTCTGTTCTTCCTATTCTTCACGATGGCGTCGATCGGTCTGCCGGGGACGAGCGGGTTCGTCGGTGAATTCCTGTCGTTGATGGGAACGTATCAACTGTCGACCACGATCGGTCTGGTTTGCACCACGGGGATCATCCTTGGCGCCGCGTATATGCTCTACCTCTATCGTCGGGTTGTGTTCGGCGAGATCAAGTCCGATGATGTCGCGGCGATGCCCGATATGTCGGGACGCGAGATCTGGCTGCTCGCGCCGATCGCGGCGGTGGTCCTGTGGATGGGCGTCTATCCCGAAAGCTTCCTCGCGCCGATGCGCAAGGATGTCGGTGTCTTGCTCGCGCGCCTCGATCCGACCAAGCCGATCAGCGATTCCCAACCGACCACGGGCAAGCCCGTTGCCACCACCACGGTTCACACCGCCGCGCATGAGGGCGCTCACTGATGTCCTATGCTGCCAATCTAGCCATGACGTTGCCCGAGATTGTGCTTGGCCTCGGCGCGATCGCGCTGATGCTGGTCGCGGCTTGGGGTGGCCCGTCGTCGACGCGCGCGATTTCCTGGGCCTCGGTGGCGGTGCTGCTCGGTGCGGGGCTCGCGCTGATCGGTCCGGCGTCGAATGGTGGGGAGGCGTTCGGCGGCCTTTATCGCGCCGATGCCTTTGCCGCTTTCGCCAAGATATTGATCTACGCCGCCGCAGCGGTCGCGATCGTGATGGCGCCGGATTTCTTCGCGCGGACCAGCGGCGACGATCTGCGGCCCGAATATCCCGTCCTGATCCTGCTGAGCGCGTGCGGGATGGGGATGATGGTGTCGGCGACCGATATGCTGACGCTGTATGTTGGGCTCGAATTGCAAAGCCTCGCAGCGTATGTTCTGGCGAGCTTCATGCGGCGCGACGCGCGCTCGGCGGAGGCGGGGCTCAAATATTTCGTCCTCGGCGCGCTGGCCAGCGGCATCCTGCTTTACGGTATCAGCCTGGTTTACGGCTTTAGCGGTACGACCGACTTTACGGGGATTGCGGAGGCCTATGCCGGGCCGCGATCGATGGGACTGATGTTCGGTCTCGTTTTCGTGTTCGCGGGACTGGCATTCAAGATCAGCGCGGTGCCGTTCCACATGTGGACGCCCGATGTGTATGAAGGTGCGCCGACGCCGGTCACCGCTTTTTTCGCCTCCGCGCCAAAGGTCGCGGCGATGGGACTCGCGGTCCGCGTCGCGGTCGAGGCGATGGGGTCGGCGGTCGATCAATGGCGCCAGATTGTGATTTTCGCAGCGCTCGCTTCGATCATCCTCGGCGCGGTCGCCGCGATCGGCCAATCGAATATCAAGCGGTTGCTTGCCTATTCGTCGATCAACAATATCGGTTTCGCGCTGGTCGGCCTGGCGGCTGGGACGCCGGAGGGTGTCGCGGCGGTGCTGTTCTATCTGACCGTTTATATCGTCATGACGCTTGGCGGCTTCCTCATCGTGCTGCAGATGCGCGACGCGGCGGGGGAACCGGTTGAGACAATCGAAAGCATGGCGGGGCTGTCGCGCAATCGCCCCATGCTCGCGCTGGCGATGGCGATGTTCATGTTCAGTCTGGCCGGCATCCCGCCGTTGCTCGGGTTCAACGCGAAACTGGCGGTGTTCTCGGCAGCGGTCGATGCGGGACTTTACCCGCTCGCCGTGATCGGGTTTGTGGCCTCGGTGATCGGTGCCTATTACTATCTGCGCGTCATCAAGGTCATGTATTTCGATGACCCCGCGCCAGCTTATTCGGGTGAAGCGAACACGGTTGAGGGTGGTCTGATCGCGGCGGCGGCAGTATTCGTGTCGCCCGTCGGTTGGCTGCTGCTGGCGCCGCTCGGAGTTGCGACACTGACCGCCGCGAACGCCTTGTTCTGACCATCATCCACATTGTAACGGAAACCGGGTCCACCAACGCCGATATGATCGCGCTGGCGCGGTCCGGGACGGCGGAGGGGGTCTGGCTACGCGCCGAGCGTCAGCGGTCGGGGCGCGGTCGGCAGGGACGGGTTTGGGAATCGCCGTCGGGTAATTTCTATGGCAGCACGCTGGTTCGGCTGCGGCCGACAGATCCGCCGCCCGCGACGCTGGCGCTGGTCGCGTCGGTCGCGCTGACCGAGACACTACGCGTCTTCCACCCCGATGGCGCGCTCGCGATCAAATGGCCCAATGACGTGTTGCTCGATGGCGCGAAACTGTCGGGTATCCTGCTCGAACGGACCGAGGATGCGGTGGTGATCGGGATCGGTGTCAATCTGGCGCATCATCCCGATCTGCCCGGACGCGAAGCGATCAGTCTCGCGGCGCGAGGGATCGTCGTATCACCGACCGTCTTCGCCGACACGCTGGCCGAACGTGTCGCGCGATGGGTCGCGGATTGGCGTGGCGAGGGGATGGCGATCGTCCGCCGACGCTGGCTCGAACTCGCCCACCCGATCGGCACCGCGCTCACCGTGCGCCTGCCCGACGACAGCGCTACCGACGGGCTGTTCGACGGTCTCGATCATGATGGCGCGTTGCGGCTGCGCTTGGCGGACGGCCCGGTCCGTGTCATTCACGCCGCCGACGTTTTCCTGATATAAGGCCTGCCATGCTGCTCGCAATCGATGCCGGGAATACCAATGTCGTCTTCGCGCTCGTCGATGGGCGTGAGATCAAGACCCGCTGGCGGATCGCAACCGATCCGCGGCGCACGGCAGACGAGTATGCGGTGTGGCTCAACCAGCTGCTTCAGCTTGAGGGATTCGATCGCAGCGACATCAGCACTGTCGTCATCGCGACCGTCGTGCCGCGCGCGATGCACAATCTGGAAGTGCTTGCGCAGAAATATTTCAAAGTCGATCCGCTGATCGCCGGGCGCACGCCGCTCGAATGGGGGATCGCGATCGACGTCGACGAACCGGCATCGCTCGGCGCGGATCGCGCGATCAACACGATTGCGGCGCATGCGCTTCATGCGGGCGATCTGATCGTCATCGATTTCGGTACTGCCACGACATTCGACGTCAGCGATTTCACCGGAGCGTACAAGGGCGGGATTATCGCGCCCGGCATCAACCTGTCGCTCGATGCGCTCGTCACCGCCGCAGCGAAACTGCCGCGCATCGCGATCGAGGCACCCAAGGATAATGGCAGCGTCATCGGTCGCAATACCGTCGATCAGATGACGATCGGTATCTATTGGGGTTATATCGCGATGATCGAAGGGCTGGTCGCGCGGTTGAAGGCGCAGGTGGGACGTCCGGTAAAAGTCATCGCGACAGGCGGTCTCGCTGCAGTTTTCGAAGAGCATACCGGGGTATTTGACGTCATCGAGCCCGACCTGACGATCCAGGGACTGGCGATCATGGTCGAGAATGCCCATATAACCGCCTGACGCGCTCGCGCCGATACGGCCTGCGGGCGCCAACGATATTCCACGAAAGACTTAAATGACCCCCAAGAAAAAAGAACTGCTCTTCTGCGCCCTCGGCGGCTCGGGCGAAATCGGCATGAACGTCAACCTCTACGGTGCCGAAGGCAAATGGCTTATGGTCGATTGCGGCATCACCTTTGCCGATCCGGCCTATCCCGGGATTGACGTGATCCTGCCCGACCTCGCCTTCATCGAAGAGCGGTTGAAGGACCTTGTCGGCGTCGTCCTGACGCATGGGCATGAGGATCATATCGGCGCGTTACCCTATCTGGCCGAGGATCTGGGCGTACCGCTTTACGCGACGCGGTTCACCGCGGGGCTGATCCGCGGCAAGCTTGACGAAGAGGGGATCGCGAACCGCGTGAAGCTCAACATCGTCGAGACGGGCAAGGCGTTCAAGGTTGGGCCATTCGGCCTGACGCTGGTCGAATTGTCGCATTCGATCCCCGAACCCAACGCGATCATCATCGACACGCCGGCGGGCCGGGTGTTCCATACCGGCGATTGGAAGCTCGACGCCAATCCGGTGATCGGCAAGCCGGTCAGCGGTGAGGCACTTGCCGCGATCGGCGATGAGGGTATCGACGTCCTGGTCTGCGATTCGACGAATGTTTTCAACGACGAACGATCGGGTTCGGAATCCAGCGTGCGCAAGGGCCTCGCCGAACAGGTCGCACTGGCCAAGGGCAGGGTGCTCGTCACGACATTTGCGTCGAACGCAGGGCGGCTGCACACGCTGGGTCAGGTTGCGAGGGAAACCGGGCGTAAATTATGCGTGACGGGGCGTTCGCTCGACCGGATTCTCAAGGTTGCGCAAGCGAGCGGTTATCTCACCGACTTCCCCGAGACGGTCGACCCCGACACCGCTATGCGCCTGCCGCGTAACAAGGTGCTGATCGTCGCAACGGGCGGACAGGGCGAGCCGCGCGCCGCGCTCGCGCGGGTCGCCGATGGCAACCATCAGATCAAGCTCACCGATGGCGACACCGTCATCTTCTCGTCGAAACAGATTCCGGGGAACGAGGTTGCGATCGGGCGTATTCAGAACATCCTGGCTGGGCGCGGTGTGCGGATGGTTACCGAACGGCAGGCGCATGTTCATGTGTCCGGCCATCCCGGTCGACCCGAGCTTGCCGAAATGTACGACTGGATTCGCCCCGATCTGCTCGTCCCCGTGCATGGCGAGATGCGCCACATGATGGAGCATGCGCGCTTTGGGCTGTCGGAGGGGATCCCCCATGCGATCGTTCAGTCGGATGGCGACATTTTGCGATTGCTGCCCAAGGCCGACAAGATCGGTAATGCGACCGTCGGTCGGCTGGTCCTCGACGGCGACGTCATCCTTCCCGCCGATGGCGGCACGATCAACGAGCGCCGCAAGCTGGCGCTCAACGGTCAGATTTCGGTCGCGATCGCGCTCGACAAGGGCGGCCGGATCATGGGGACGCCGCAAGTGCGCATCCAGGGCATTCCCGTCGAGGAAGACCGCACCGACTTCATCGAAGACGCGATCGCCGCGGCGGGCGAAGCGGTGAAGGGCGGCCGCAAGGATGTCGAGCGTCGCCGCGAGGACATTCGCCTGGCCGTGCGCCGCGTCGCGACGCGCTGGACGGGCAAGAAGCCGATCGTGGATGTATTGCTGATCGAGGCATAAAGCGATGAAGCTGACGTCGATGGTCGCGATCTATACGCTGATCTGGGCGTTTTCAGTGTTCCTCGTACTGCCTTTCGGCGTCCGCACGACGCGGGAGGCGGGAGGCCAGCTGGTGCCCGGTCAGGCCGAAAGCGCGCCCCATGACGTTCGGCTGGGCAGGATCGCGG
>JAPKCG010000430.1 GCA_028823055.1 Sphingomonas bacterium | reverse complement strand
GCGAGATGGCCATCTCGCCAGCTCTCCGACCTACCGGAGGCAGCTTGCGGAGGTGCCGGGCGCGAAGGCGGCCGCTGTTGTGGCGACCGGGATGCTGACTGCACTGTGCGTCGGCGCGTTCTTCGCGAGGCGCCTGTGGCAGCGGCATTTTTGAGGCGGTCGGCGCGCGCCGGCCCGTCAGTCTGCTACCCCCCGCGCCTCGTGCCCGGTCTGTTCATGTCCTTCCGCAGTGCGACCGCGTCCCGCAGTGCGTCTCGAGCACGACCTGAGGAGTGGTCGGAACGCCGGGCGAGTTCTTCCGGCGTGTGGCCCGGTGTTCCAAAAGGTACGTCGACAGCCACTTCTCGTATCCGAGGCTCGTCACCGCCTCCTTCCGGATGTAAGCCGCGGGCCATTCCGCTTGCCGGGTCAACTCAACAGCCTTCCCCTCCTCGCGGCGGACACGATCCTGCTCGTCAGCAGATCGCTGATTACTGCTTACTGATATTTTCTCGCATTGTGGCCAAACTCAATCTTCTGACCGCCAGTGGACGAATAGACATCCTAAGAAAATTCGGGAATTATTACTCGAACTCCGCAGAAATTATTAGACTCATTCGTTACGATCTCTTGAATCGAGGTAGCCTTTTCCGGCGATTATCGCGATTACTGCCGAACCCATAAACAATATTGCGTAAACAAAATCTAAATACCCGTCTCCTATGGAAATTGACATTCCAGAGATCATTAGAGCCAAGTAACCCAGACCCATTGCTCCAAAAAACGCGATCATGGCATATACTACAGCTATCGCCATAACCCCAAGAGTTCCAATCCTCAACAATTTACATTCCTTTCATATAATCAAATAATAATATTAACCAGATTCTGCACGATTTACATAGATATACGATACCAATCACATATAGCTCGCCGAATTTTCGGTATTTCACAATGAATTGCTGTTATGAGAGGATGTCTAACCAAGCCAGACATCCAGAAACAGCATGAGGACGAGACCGATGGACAGGCCCAGAGTTGCCTTGTCCTGATGCCCCCTACGGTGCGTCTCAGGTATGATCTCGTGACTGATCACATAGAGCATCGCGCCCGCGGCGAAGGCTAACCCCCAAGGCAGAAGCGGCTGCGAAAACGTAATGATACCCGCGCCGAGCAGACCGCCGATCGGTTCCACCAGCCCAGTCAGTGCGGCGATGCCCCAAGCACGACGCTTTGAATACCCCTCCCCCAGAAGCGACACGGCCACAGCAAGACCCTCGGGGGCGTTTTGCAACCCGATCCCGATGGCCAAAGGCAATCCGTCCTTCAGCCCGCCTGATCCGAAGCCAACGCCGACAGCAAGACCCTCCGGGAAATTGTGGATTGTGATCGCGATGATGAAGAGCCAGACGCGCCTGAGCGAGGCGGCCTCGGGCCCTTCGCGCCCCACGCTAAAGTGCTCATGCGGCAGCTTCTCATTCATCAGTGCAACGGCGCCCATGCCGAGCAGGATTGCCAGGCAGACGATAGCAGCCGGTGCCGCCTCGTTGTCGAATTGCAACTCAGCAGCGTCGAGCGCAGGAATGATCAGCGAGAAGAACGAGGCGGCCAGCATCACCCCCGCCGCGAACCCGAGCGAGAGATCTCGCGCTCCTTGCGAAGGAAGTCGTCCAAAGAGCACCGGAACGGCACCGAAGGCGGTCAGGGATCCGGCAGCAAGGCTGCCCAAAAATCCGAGAGCTATCGGGGAAAATTCAGTCACGAGCCACTTGCGGCTACCTCTTCGGCCACTCTCGTCCTCAGTTCCGCTTTTCCGAACGGCGCGAGCGGCCTCCCATTTACGAAGAATGTCGGAGTCTGGCTTACACCCATGGTTTCCACATCGGCGCGATCCTGGTTCAGGATTGCCGTTGTCTGAGGCGCCTGCATTTGTGTTCGAGCGGCATCGGCATCGAGTCCCGCACTTGCAGCGATCTGCAGGACCAGCCCTGGCTCAGGAGCTCCATGCGAGGCCCATTGCGGCTGCTCGCGCATGATGGCTTGAAGCACCGGTTCGAAGACGCCCTGCATCCTCGCCGCCTCAAGGACGCGGATGGCTTCTTCGGACCCCTCGCCATGGAACGGTGTGTAGCGTAGGACCACGCGCACCGCCGCGCCATGCTCGGCTATAATCTGCTTCACAGTCGGGTAGAAGGCGCGGCAAGCCTCGCAGGCGGGATCAAAGAACTCGACAATAGTGACCGGTGCTTGCTCCGGTCCAAGGATCGGCGAATACGGTCGCAACAATGCCTCAGCCTGCTCAGGCGGGAGGGTCCCCGTGGCAGTGGCGGTGATGGCCGCGGGGCGCGTAGCGAACCACGAGGCCGCAGCGAAGACCGCAAGGCCCACGACAAGAATGGACAGAATCAATGGTCGGCGGGTCATGAACGCGGTTCCTTCAAAGAGAGAATCGATAAGCTCGCCGTGAGAATGAAGGCCAGAAGCGACAGAAGCGGGATGGGGACGCCAAGGATTGCCTGGTTGTCGTCGGTGCAGGAAGGTCCCGTCGCGGTGCATGGCTGGACGGGCTCCGGGATGATGCCCGCGTAGAGGCCGATATGCCAAAGCGCGACCATCCCCCCCCCGAGGCTGAGCGCTACACCGTAGCGCCCGACGCGGGCATCCTGCCACCAGAGGCCAAGGCCTAGGACGATTGGTAGCGGAAACATAAAGGCACGCTGATACCAGCACAGCAGGCAGGGCATCCGGCCCAGCACCTCGCCGATGAACAGCACCGAGAGCGACGCCACAACCGTTACAACCCATGCGGCAGTCAACGCTGCTTCGCCAGTCACTCTCGTTGTCATGCGTCTATGTACCCTCTCAACTCAGCGAGCGCCTCCCCAGCGGGAATTCCCGTCCGGGCCAGCAGCATGAAGAACGCGTGCTCCGAGACGCCCGCACACGATTTCCG
>JAPKCG010000042.1 GCA_028823055.1 Sphingomonas bacterium | reverse complement strand
ACTGGCGCCACGACGAGCGCCGAAAACTCGGCCCCGACCAACGGCCCCGGCCAGGAAGCATCGGGACCGGGCGCACCCGGCGGTGCGGCTTTCGGCGACATCATCATCACCGCGCAACGACAGTCGCAACGTCTTCAGGACGTGCCGATTGCGGTGAGCGCCTTTACGGCGGAAAATCTCGAAAAGCAGCAGATCGTCAATCCGACCGCGCTTCAGCAAACGCTTCCCAACGTCACCTTCACGAAAACCAATTTCACCTCATCCAGCTTCACGATCCGCGGCATCGGTGACCTTTGCGTCGGCACTACCTGCGACAGTGCGACCGCAATCCATGTCAACGATATGCCGTTGCTTGGCACGCGCCTGTTCGAAAGCGAATTTTTCGATCTCGAACGCGTCGAGGTGCTGCGTGGTCCGCAAGGTACGCTCTTCGGTCGCAATGCGACGTCGGGCGTCGTCAATTTCATCACCGCAAAACCCGACATGTCGGGCATCCACGCCGCTGGCGAGTTCGAATATGGCAATTACGATTCGAAGCGGGTGAAGGCGATGTTCAACCTGCCGATCGGCGACACGTTGGGAGTCCGGGTCGCGGGAACCTACCTGAACCGCGGCGGCTATACGCAGAATCTTTTTAACGGTCAGAAAATCGATGATCGCGATCTGTACGCGATTCGCGGCACTTTGTCCTGGGAACCCAGCGTCGATACCCGCGTCGACCTGATCGCCTATTATTTCCACGAACGGGACAACCGCAGCCGTATCCAAAAGCAGCTCTGCCATCGCGACCCGACCGGCGTCTTGGGCTGTCTGCCCGATCGCAAGGGCTATGAAACGCTCAACGGAAATTCGACGCTCGCCACTGTTCTGTCTAGCCAGGAGTTCTTCCGGGCTGCCGGTCTTGGCGCGGTCGCGCCGTTTGCACTTGGCAGTGTCTATGGGACCGATCAGTTTGCAGGTGTCGTCAACCCGGGCGATCCGCGCGTCGTTAACATCGATGCCATTCCGACCTATTTCGCCGAAGAAGAACAATATACCGCGAAAATCTTTCATGATTTTGGTCCGGTGTCGTTCAATTTCACCGGCGGCTACATGCGCAACACCGTCGATTCGACCTCGGACTATAATCTGGCGGTCGAACGCAGCTTCGCCACAAGCCCGGGGCTGAACTTGCTAAACGCGATTGGACGGCCCGGTCTGCCTGGTGCGACGTTCAATAACGTGAGGCAATATCTGATCCCGAATGGCGTAAATTCGCTGTGTCAGTCACAGGCGACAACCGACGATAGCGGCGTTTACGGCGGCGCGGCGATCTGTGCGCCACAAAGCCTCGATTTCGACCGGTCTAATCAGAGCGTCCGCCAATTTAGTGCGGAGGCACATTTCGACAGTTCGTTCGATGGCATGTTCAACTTTCTGCTCGGCGGTATCTATTTCGATTCGCAGACGAAGGATAACAGCTATTACGTCAACAGCTTCGGCCTTGATTATGCCAGCGGCATCGTTGGCAGCGCATTGTCGGGCGGCACCGCATTCACCGCTTCACCCAATTATCGCAACAATACCGAGCTGTTCCGGCTGAAATCCTATGGCCTGTTCGGCGAGACATATTTCGAGCTCAATCAGAAACTCAAACTTACGCTTGGGCTGCGTCTTAATCACGACAAAAAGTTCGTACGGGCACGGACCTCGGTCCTCACCGACAGCGCGGGCAATTTCACGCTCGTGCCATTCGGCACCGTCGATGCCAATGCGGTGCTGAGCAGCGGTCTATACGACTTTGACGCGCTGCGCACGGGGGTCCAGCCGTTCGCGGAAAACTCGGTCGCGTTTACCCGCCTGACGGGGCGCGCTGTGGTCGATTATAAGATCACGCCGGACAATCTGATCTATGCCTCCTATTCGCGGGGATATAAATCGGGCGGCATCAATCCACCGCTGTCGCCTGCCTTTGCCGTCCCCTCGACTTTCGGACCAGAGAAAGTCGACTCGTTTGAAATCGGGTCCAAAAACAGTTTTCTCGACGGCACGCTGCGGCTTAACCTGACCGGTTTCTATTATAAATATCAGGGACTTCAGCTGAGCCGGATTGTTGCGCGGACGAGCGTGAACGACAACATCAACGCCGATATCTACGGTGTCGAAGCCGAAGCCGTGATCTCGCCGATCCGCGCCTTTACGGTAAACATGAACTTCAGCTACCTCCATTCGAGCGTCTCGGGCGACAAGTTCATCGCCAATCCGCGCGATCCATCAGGTGGTCGTTCGGATGCGGTCATCATCAAGGATGTGACCAACGCATCGAACTGCGCTGTCCAGTCGACTGCGGGAAGCGGCGCACTGGCGACCGCTTACGTCAATGCGATCAACGGCGGGATCAATGCCGCGACGGGTGCCGGTTTGCGGCCTGCGGTGGCGGTTCCCGGCACCAACGCCAATGGTGCCTTCAGCGTATGTTCGGCGTTGACCGCGTCGGCGGCAACCGTCGGTGCAGCGTTCGGCGGCATTCAGGTTTTGGGGTCGGGCGTTCCCGTCAATCTTGCCGGTAACAAACTGCCCAACGCGCCCACCTATAAGGCTTCGATCGGGGCTCAATATACGATCGATCTGGGTTCGGACGGCTACACGCTCGTGCCGCGCGCCGACCTGAATTACACCGGCGATAGCACGGGGACGATCTTCAACCTGCCGATCGATCGCATTCAGGGTTATGAAGTCGTCAATGCGCAGATCCAGCTCAACGCACCCAATGACCGTTTTTATGTCCGCGGTTTCGTCCAGAACCTGACGGCGAACAACGCCACGACGGGCCTATACGTCACCGATCAGTCGTCGGGTCTGTTCACGAACATCTTCACGATCGAACCGCGGCGCTACGGCATCGCGGCCGGGTTCAAATTCTAATATCGGAAATCGGCCCTTCGGGGCGGAAAAGATAAAGGGGCTCGCCAATCGGTCGGCGAGCCCCTTTTTCTATCCGCGATCCTTATAGGGATCGATGCAGGCGCTCGCCGTGCCAGGCGATATGATCCGCCATGAAGGTCGAGATGAAATAATAGCTGTGATCATATCCTCTTCGCATCCGCAGTTCGATCGGGATTCCCGCCCGTTCGCAAGCGTTGCGCAACAGATCGGGTTTCAGCTGGTCGGTCAGAAACTGATCCGCATCGCCCTGATCGACCAACAACGCATCGAGCCGTGCTCCACCGTCGATCAGTGCGCAGGCGTCATAGGGTCGCCATGCCGCCCGGTCCGATCCCAGATAGCCGCCAAGCGCCTTCTCGCCCCAGGGACAAGCCAGCGGCGAGACGATTGGCGCAAGCGCGGAAACGCTGCGATACCGACCGGGATTGCGCAATGCGATGGTCAGCGCACCATGCCCCCCCATCGAGTGACCCATGATCGATTGCCGGGCCATATCGAGCATCGGAAATTCGCGCGTCACCAGCGTCGGCAATTCATCCTCGATATAGCGGCGCATCTGGAAATGCTCGGCCCACGGCCCCTCGGTCGCATCGACATAGAAACCGGCACCCTGCCCGAAATCATACGCGTCATCGTCGGGCACGCCCGGCCCCCTGGGACTGGTGTCGGGCGCGACGAAGGCGATGCCCCGCTCGGCGCAAGCGGCGCGAAACTCGCCCTTTTCGGTGACATTGGCATGGGTGCAGGTCAGCCCGGACAGGAACCAGAGCACTGGCAGCAGGGTGCCCGCCGGGCGATCGGGGACGAAGACCGAGAATGTCATCTCGGTCCCCGTCGCGGTCGACGCATGGCGGTACACCCCTTGGGTGCCGCCGTGCGCGGTGTTCGTCGAAACGATATCCATTTATTCGGCGGGCATCCGGTGAAGCGCGCACAGCTTGTTGCCATCGGGATCGCGCAGATAGGCAAGGTACAGGCTCATGCCATTACCGCTGCGCACGCCGGGATCATCCTCGATAGCGGTGCCGCCAGCTTCGACGCCGGCATTGTGCCAATCGTTCGCCTGTTCCGGACCCGTGACCGCAAATCCGACCGTCATGCCGTTCCCCGGCGTCGCTTCCTCACCGTCGATCGGCTTGGTCACCAGGAACAGGCCGCCATTGTTCATATAGATCAGCCGACCCTTGGGATCGACTACCCCCGGTTTACCGCCAAGTACGGCGAATAGAGCATCATAGAATTTCTTCGACCGGTCGATTTCGTTCGATCCGACCATCATGTGGCTGTACACGGCATTCTTCTCCTTGGGTTGTTTAATAGATCACGACGGAGCGGATGCTCTCGCCCGCGTGCATAAGCTCGAAGCCCTTGTTGATCTCATCGAGCGACAATCGGTGGGTGATCATCGGGTCGATCTGGATCATGCCGTCCATATACCAATCGACGATCTTGGGCACGTCGGTCCGGCCGCGCGCGCCGCCGAACGCGGTGCCACGCCAGTTGCGGCCGGTCACGAGCTGAAATGGGCGCGTGCTGATTTCCTTGCCGGCTTCGGCAACACCGATGACGATTGAGGTGCCCCACCCGCGATGGCAGCATTCAAGCGCCTGACGCATGACGGCCGTATTGCCCGTCGCATCGAAACTGTAATCGGCGCCGCCATCGGTCATCGCAACGATATGCGCGACAATGTCGCCGACGTCTTTGGGATTGGCAAAATGCGTCATCCCGAACTTGCGGCCCCATTCCTCACGGTCGGAATTGATGTCGACGCCGACGATCATCGCCGCGCCTGCCATCTTTGCCCCCTGAATGACGTTGAGGCCGATGCCGCCCAATCCGAACACGACGACGGTGTCGCCCGGCTGGACCTTCGCCGTGTTGACGACAGCGCCAACGCCCGTCGTTACGCCGCACCCGATATAGCAGCTGGTATCGAACGGCGCGTCGGTGCGGATTTTCGCGACGGCGATTTCGGGTAGAACGGTGAAATTCGAAAAGGTGGAACAGCCCATATAATGATGGATGGGCTGCCCCTTATAGCTGAAGCGCGTCGTGCCGTCGGGCATCAGCCCCTTTCCCTGTGTCGCGCGGATCGCGGTGCACAAGTTCGTCTTCTGGCTAAGGCAAGACTTACATTGCCGACATTCGGGTGTGTAGAGCGGAATGACATGGTCGCCCGGCGCTACGGAGCTGACGCCCTGCCCTATCTCGCGCACGACACCCGCACCCTCATGACCGAGGACGCTTGGAAAAATTCCCTCACTATCAAGACCGTCGAGCGTATAGGCATCGGTATGGCAAAGTCCCGTCGCCATGATCTCGACCAGCACTTCGCCGGCCTTCGGGCCTTCCAGATCGAGTTCGACGATCTCAAGCGGTTGTTTGGCTTCGAAGGCGACGGCGGCACGGGTCTTCATTGGGTTTCTCCTTTCGCAACCAACGGGCGGGTCTACGAATTGGTCCGGTCGAATATCAGCAGGAGAAAAACGATGGACGATCCCAAGGTAGGCGACAAGGTCAAATGGAACGCGCCCGGTGGCGAAGCGACGGGCACCGTGAAGAAGAAGCTGACCAGCGATTGCAAGATCGACGATCACCAGGTGCGCGCATCGGAGGATGACCCGCAATATCTCGTAGAGAGTGACAATGGCGGAAAGGCGGCGCACAAGGCGTCAGCGCTCAGTAAGGCGTGAATCATCCAGCCCGGCGATCAACCGGGCGCAACAGGAAGGAATGCGATGGCTACTGCACCCAAGACCGGCGGGATCCACGCCCCCGTTCAGCCCTCCCCGGAACTCGGCGCGATTGTCGGCAACGACAAGCTGCCGCGTAGCCAGGTGATCAGCAAGGTGTGGGACTATATCAAGTCCAACAATCTGCAGAATCCGGAAAACAAGCGCGAAATCCTCGCCGACGAAAAACTGAAGAAGGTGTTCGGTCGGGACAAGTGCACCATGTTCGAAATGAACAAATACATCTCTCAGCATCTGAAGGCATAATCGCTTTTCAAATCGCTGAAACGGAGGGGCGTTGGTTGCGTACACACGCGCTGGCGCCCTTCTTTTGCGCGCACCCGGAGCGCCCGCAGGATTTTCCCAAATCACGACGCTGGATCACACCATCGGAACGCGAAATCGCCGATTGGCCGCTCACGCTTTTGGGGACGGGTCATGCCGCCGTTGACGCGACCATCCCTCAAAAACTGTTCCGCGAAGAGATTATAAGCAATACTTAGCGCGTCGCGGACCGTTAGCGGTTCTAGATCGTTTGTTTTACATGATATTGAGTATTCGACCTGCCATCGCCGCCGCCGCCTTGGTAACCACTGCGCTTGGTTCATCCGTTTTCGCGCATCCCTCGGTACAGGCTGCTAACGCCTCGATTGACAAGAGCGCGTCGTCGATCGCCGACTCTGAAACCGAACTGCGCCACGCTTATGACAAGGCGGGCTGGCAACCGATCTGGTCTTCTCAGTCGCGTCAGTCGCTCGAAACGGCGCTTGCCGATCGTGCGAAACATGGCCTCGATCGTGTCGAATTTCTCCCGACGGACGTCAACAAGGGATCGCCCGAAACCGTTGATGTCGCTTACACGCGCGCTGCGCTTGGTTATGCGGACGCATTGGCGCACGGTCATGTCGACCCGAAAACTCTCCATGAAATCTATACGGTCGCAAAGCCAAACGCGGATCTTGGTGCAGCGCTAGCAATAGCGGCAAAAGAGGGACGTGTAGGTGAATGGCTCGATGGCCTTGCACCCCAGAGCGACGCTTACCGCGCCTTGTCGGACGCCTATCTGGCGATGAGAGCGAAACAGGATCAAACGGCTCGTGAGATCGCTCCCGCTAAATCAATTCACATCGGCGATACCGACCCCCGCGTCGACGCGATTGCAAAACAGCTTGCCGACGATGGCTATCTCCGCGCAGCGTCCATGGCTTCAGACAAGTACACTCAGACAATTGCTGATGCGGTGAAAGCGTTGCAGCGCAATTATGGCATCGTCGATGATGGCATCGTCGGCCCGGACACGCTCGGCGTCCTAAACGTCGATCCGGCTGATCGCGCGCGGGCACTGGCGGTAGCGCTTGAGCGCCGCCGCTGGCTTTCACGGACGCCGCCCAGCACCAGAATCGATGTCAACACCGCCGCAGCGATGCTTCGTTATTATCGGGACGGCAAACTGGTTGATGAGCGCCGGGTGATCGTTGGTGAGCCGGATCATGAAACTCCATCGCTCGGATCGCCCATCTATCGGCTGGTTGCCAACCCCACCTGGACCGTGCCGAAATCGATTCAGAACAGTGAACTTGCCAATGTCGGGCCGAGTTATATGCGCGCGCACAATATGCGGATCGAAAATGGGTGGATCGTTCAGCAGCCCGGTCCCGACAACGCGCTTGGGCTCGTCAAATTCGACATGAAGAACGATCAGGCAATCTATCTCCACGATACCTCGTCGCCGTCACTGTTCGACAAAAGCGAGCGCCATTTGAGCCATGGCTGCGTCCGCGTGTCTGACGCATTGGGCTTCGCTGGAATGATTGCGGATCAAGAGGGTGTCGGTGAGCAATGGCGCGAGGCGCATGCATCGGGCGATTATACGATCGTCAATCTGCCAAAGGAGATCCCCGTCCGATTGCTTTACCACAATGTTTTCGTGACCCAGACGGGTAAACTCGCCTATCGTACCGATCCATATGGCTGGAACGATGCAATCGCGACCAAACTTGGCTTCGGCGCATCGGGCAATAACCGGGCAAAGGCGCAGTCGGTCGACGTTGGCCCGTAAGAACTGCCCGCCCCGTCCCGATGAGGAAACCGAGCGCGCCGCGAGGGAGAGCGGACTGATCTTCGCGCGGATCATCGATGCGGATGGCAGGCCCACGCCAATCGGATGGGCGGAGGCACGATGCTGGACGCCCGCCGCGGCGGGCGACACCTTATGGCTCCATCTTGACCGCACCGTGCCCGAAGTCGTCGACTGGCTTGGCGAAACCGGGCTCGGCCTCTCCGAAGCGACGGTCGATGCATTGTCTTCAAACGAAAATCGCCCACGCGCTTTTCGCGAGGGCGATGCTCTCGTCACGATCCTGCGCGGCATCAACTTCAATCCCGACGCCCAGCCCGAAGATATGGTCGCCATGCAGATGTGGTGCGACGGCAACCGCGTCGTCACGCTACGTCGGCAGCGGCTTCAGACCCCCTTCGATGTGCTTGCAACGATCGAGCGAGAAGGGATCGGGCCGCAGACTGCGGGCGATCTGTTTACCGAACTCGTCGAACAAACGGTGGCGAAGATGAATCGGTCGATTGTCGATATGAATGACCGGATCGACGAACTAGAAGAGGCGGATGATGATGATCCGGTCGACGAGATGCTCGATACGATCGCAGATATCCGTCGCAACTGTCTGGCGTTGAAACGCTACATGTCGCCCCAGCACGAGGCTCTACTCCAGATCACGCGCGCGCCGCCGCCGTGGATGAGCGAAACCAATCGCCGAGACATTCGAGAGACGATCGATCGTTTGAGCCGATACATCGAGGATCTAGACGTATCGAAGGAAAGCGCGATCGTTATTCAGGACGATATTAATAACCGCGCGACCGCTGAATCAAACAAGACGATGTACATGTTGTCGATCATCGCCGCGATCTTCTTGCCGCTCAGTTTCTTTACCGGACTGCTCGGCATCAATGTCGGCGGGATTCCCGGCACCAATTCGACCGACGGGTTCTGGGTCACCGTCGCCATCCTCGCCGGTGTCCTGGCGATTCAGGTATATATTTTTCGGCGGCTGAAGTGGTTATAGCGCTTCAACGCGGCGTTGTATCGGATTTGTCGAGCAACCGGGCCAACGCCGCCTCGTCGATCGGTTCATGGAACTGGCAACCACCGACATAATCGTCGGCCCACATGACATCGGCGGCAATCGAGCCAATTTCGGGTAGGGTCAGCCAGATCATATCGCCGCGCTTGAGCGACGAATAAGTCTGAAGTTTCGCGCCGTGCGCGGAAATGTCGACGACTTTGCAAAGCGTCCGCGCCGCCTTGCCGATGCGCGCATCAAGCGAGACCGGCGCACGCACGGAGCGGCGCCGGTTGTCGACTTTGGCGGATTCGAATTCGGCGGCAAACATGACTTTCTATTACGCCACCGAAGGTTAACGGCGCGTTAGCCCTTGCGGAGCGTAAGACCGCCACCGAAACGCTTGTTGAAGCGTGCGACCTGGCCGCCGGCATCGAGCATCTGGCCACGGCCACCGGTCCATGCCGGGTGCGCCAGCGGGTCGATTTCGAGCGTCATCGTGTCACCTTCCTTGCCCCAGGTGGAGCGGGTTTCGTACACGGTGCCGTCGGTCATCTGGACCTTGATGATGTGGTAATCGGGGTGTGTATCGGCCTTCACGTCATATCTCCGGATGCGGCTGGTTTCCGACCAGCCAAAAGTAAGGGGTGCCCCTAAGCCAAGGCGGCCCCCAAGTCAAAAGTTCGTCAAAGGTCACGCCATCCACGCCCGTCACATCGCCTTGGGCGGATCAGCAATCATGGCGGTAAAGTTCGCTTCAGCGACGACTTGCCCATCGACCTTCGCAATGCCTGCGAACTTGCAAACGGAACTGCGTTTCTGGACGAATGTAGCTTCAAGCCGAAGGAGGACACCCGGTTCGACCGGTTTACGAAATTTCGCCCCATCGATCGCCATGAAATAGACAAGCTTGCCCGAGCCCGCGAGGCCCAGACTCTCGACGGCAAGGATACCGGCAGCCTGCGCCAGCGCCTCGACAATGAGGACACCAGGCATGATCGGCCGTCCCGGAAAATGCCCCTGAAAAAACTGCTCGTTGATCGTCACCGCCTTGATCGCCGCGATCGACGTGTCGAGGACGAGTTCCTCGACACGATCGACCAGCAGCATCGGATAGCGATGAGGTAACGCCGCCATGACGCGTCCGATATCGAGCGCATTCATGGTCTTTGCAGCGGCGGCGTCAGGGTCGCTCACCGGCCTTCGGACCGACGTCCCTTGGGTGCCGCCGGCGCTGGTGCGCCGCCGGTCGCCGACGATGGCGTCGCTGCGCCGCCCTGCTGCGCGGCCTGCTGGCGGCGCAGTTCGTTGACGTAGACCGCCTGGCGATACTGGTTGAGCAACTGGACCGTGTCCTGGCTCGGCTGCCAGTTGGCGGGCGGCGTGATCGCGACGCTCGGCGTGGTGCGGTCGATCTCAGCGATCACCGCCTCGGTAATGTCGGTCGCGGGCGGCGCGTACTGGATGGCGTTCGGCGCGAGCACGATATTCGCGCCCTTCTGCTTGGCGACCGCCTTCAGCGCTGGCTCATATTTCTGGCTCAGCATTTCGAGCGCATAGGCCTGAGCCTTGATCGCCGGCTGACGCAGCTGGTCGATCGCGGGCGACGCCTTGTCCTGCGCGGCCTTGACCTGCGCACCGACCGAACTTTGCGCATTCTGACCGGCGGCCAGTTCGGCCTGCGAAATCTGACCATCCTTGTTGGTATCGATTAACGTGCGGATCTGCGTATTGAGCGTCGAATCCTGCTGTGCCGCCTGATCGAGCTGCGCCTTGTAGGTCGTCGAGATCTGCGTATTGGCAGCGGCGAATGCCTTTGCGCTGAGGATTGCGGCATCAGGCGATGCGGTCGCGATACCCGCGGTCTGCGCATCGGCGACACCGCCGAAAGCAACAGCCGACGTAGCGATCGCGATCGCGCCGAGCGAGATGGTGGTGAACTTGGTCATCAGAACTGTGTCCCTACGTTGAACGTTACGAGTTTGGGGTCGTCACCCGGCTGGGTGAGAATGGCCTTCGCCACGTCGATGCGCAGCGGGCCAAAAGGCGAATTCCAGTCGACGCCGATGCCGACCGTCAAACGAGGACGCGCAGTCCCACCGAAAAAGGTTTCCTTAAACGGTGCGATTGACGTCGAATAGATCGTGTTCTGCGACGTTCCGGCACACGCGCCGCCAGCTGTCGTTGAAAAGCCGATCTGACAGGTCGTGATCAGCCCGGCGTTAGTGGTATCGCCAGCGCCGACGACATAAAGCTGATTGCCCGCCGCATCTTTGAGCGGGGTGGTGATCGGCAGAACGGTAACATTGCCATTCGCGTCGGTAACCGTCGGGAAAGTCGCCGTCGGCAGCGGCCGGGTGATCCCGAACAGGCTGCCCGCCTGAACGTAGATCGACGGCCGCAGCCCGAGTTCGCGCGCGCCCGCGCCAAGCGGCAATTCGAGTTCGGCCCGACCGAGATAATAGGCGCGTCCACCGAGCGCATCGTCGACGATCTGATTGCGATCGGTGACGAGGATCTGGTTACCGCTGGCATCGACCGAATAAGCCTGACGCAAGACGCGTGGGCCCACGCCGCGAATATCGAAGCCGCGGAACTGCGGCGAGCCAAGGTAATAACGGTCGTTGTTGCGGATCTTGTCGATGCCAGGCCCACGACTCTTTTCAAGGCTGGCAATATAGCCGCCTTCTCCGACTAGCGAGAAGACGAAACCGCTGCCGATGCCCCAATATTTCGCGCCGTTGACGGAGGTACGGATATATTTGACGTCACCGCCGAGTCCCGCAAAATCCTGGCTGAACGACCAGCGCGTTCCGCGCGTCGGACGCAGGCGGCTGTTGAGACTGTCGTAGATGATCGAATAACCAACCGACGAGGTAATCCGATTGCCGATCGAATCGCACAGATACCGGCCTGCCTTCAGCGGGTCGCACACACCGTCGGTATAATAAGTCGCCCGATCCAGCCCGACCTGGTCATAGGACAGGCCATAACGGCCCGAGAGCGAGTAATATTCGGTTAGCGGAACCCCGGCGCGTACCTGAAATCCGGTTCGCGTCTGCGAATAGGTCGTCTGACGGCTGTTGCCGACATAGTTGAACTGGTTGAGATCCTGACGGAAGACATCGAACGCCAAAGCGACGTTCTTGTCGAACAGATACGGTTCGGTGAAACCGAGATTGACCGATTTGGAATAGCTCGAATAATTTACACCCGCGCGCAATTCCTGCCCCTTGCCGCGGAAATTGGCCTGAGTGATATTGGCCTGAATGATGAAGCGTTCGAGGCTCGAATACCCAACCGACAGCTGCAACTGCCCGGTCGACTTTTCCTCCAGGTTGGTTTCGAGGATGATCCGGTCGGGGGCCGAACCCGGCGACTGTTTGATTTCCATCTTGTCCTGGAAATAACCCAAGCTGTTGATTCGATCCTGACTGCGCTTGATCTGGAAACTGTTGAACGCATCGCCCTCGGCCAGGCGGATCTCGCGACGGACGACTTTGTCCTGCGTCTGCGTATTGCCGTTGATGTCGATGCGCTCGACATAGGTGCGCTGCGCCTGACCGATGTGGAAATTCATCCCCATCGTCAGCGTGTCCGAATCCTTCTGGAAATCCGGGTTGATGTCGGTGAAGGCGTAGCCGAACAGACCCGCGGCCTCGCTCAACTGATCGACCGAATCCTCGACCAGTTTCGCATTATACCATTCGCCCTTTTTGACGGGCAGCGTGGCGGCGAGTTTCGTGTTGTCGAAATCGCGAATTTCGCTGTCGACGGTAACGTCGCCAAATTTGTAGCGCTTACCTTCCTCGACCACATAGGTGATGATGAAGTCTTTCTTGTCCGGCGTCAGTTCCGCCACCGCGGAAGTGACACGGAAATCGGCATAGCCTTCGGTTAGATAGAATTGCCGTAGCTTCTGCTGATCGTAATTGAGGCGATCCTGATCGTAGCTGGTGTTCGACGACAGCAGGCGGAACCAGCGCGACTGTTTGGTGACCATCTCACCACGCAGCTGGTCGTCGCTGAACACCTCGTTGCCGATGACGTTGATCTGGCGAACCTTCGACTTCGATCCCTCGGTAATCTCGAACACGACATCGACGCGGTTCTGGTCGAGATTGACCATTTTCGGGCTGACGACCGCGGCGAAACGCCCCTGCCGACGATATAGTTCGATGATGCGTGCGACATCCTGACGCACCGCGATCCGCGTGAAGATCTGACGCGGAGCCAGCTTCACTTCCTTCTGAATCTTGTCGGTCTTGAGCGCCTTGTTACCTTCGAAGATGATCCGGTTGATAATCGGATTTTCGCGGATGCGGACGACGATGTCACCAGTCTCGACGCCTGAAATCGAATAGTCTGCGAACAGGTCGGATGCCTGAAGATCCTTCAGCGCCTGATCGAGCGTTTCCGCCGAATAGGGAATGCCGACGCGCAATTTGGTATAGGACAAAACGGTCTGAGGTTCGATCCGCTGCGATCCCTCGACCCGAAGCGTCTTGATCGTCCGCACCTCAGCCGGGGCGGCTACGGGCGTCGGCGATTCCGCCGACTCTGCCGCCGGGGTCGGCTGCGGGACGGTCTGCGCGAAGGCGGGAACGCCCGACAGCACCGTACTCGCCATCAAAATGGCGCCCGCACGGACGTAGGTCTTACTCATATTCGCTGTCACTCAACCCACCCCAGGAATGGTGCATGTCCAACCGATCGACATGCGATAATCTTAATTGCGGCGCCCTGCCTGATCTCTGTCAACCAATCAACCCGGCGAGCCGCTGCCACAAGCCGACTGCGCCCAGGTCGTTGAATGTCACGACGAGCATCAATGTCAGCACTGCGGCAAGCCCGCCACGGAACGCCCATTCCTGCGCGCGCGGTTCGAGCGGGCGACGCCGCACCGCCTCGATCGCATAGAAGAGAAGATGTCCGCCATCGAGCATCGGTACTGGCAGCAGGTTTATGAACCCGAGATTGATCGACAGCATTGCCACGAGCCAGATAAAGGCAGGCCAGCCGAGCGAAAGCTGTTCGCCCGAAATTTTCGCGATGCGGATCGGGCCGCCCAGTTCCTCGATCGAGCGACGGCCCGAAATGACCTGACCCAGCGTATCGACGGTGCCGACAATAATATCGCCGGTCATCCGCAA
>JAPKCG010000429.1 GCA_028823055.1 Sphingomonas bacterium | reverse complement strand
TGCTCGACGATGGCTGGACCGCGGTGACGCGCGACCGGTCGCTGTCGGCGCAGTTCGAACATTCGATCGGGATCACCGAGGATGGCTGCGAAATCTTCACGCTGAGCCCCAAGGGCTATACCCAGCCGCCTTACGAATAAGCGCGCCTCTTTCCTTACCGCGCGACTTGGCTACGATGATCGCAACGACTCCGCGAATGGCGGAGGATGGGGAGGTTGAACGATGCGGTATGCGATCATGCTGCTGGCGTGCATGACGCTGGCAACGGGCTGTTCGATCAAGACGGGGGGCTCGGAGAGCGATCAGCAGGCGATGTCGGGCGTCGGCAAGATAGACGGCGCGTTCCTCACCACCGGCGGCGACGGCAGCGACTGGGCCGCGACGGGCTATAATTATCAGGAACAGCGGTTCAGCCCGCTCAGCCTCATTAACGCATCGAATGTCGGCAACCTTGGCCTCGCCTGGTCTGCGGACCTGCCCGACGCACGCGGGATGGAGGCGACACCGATCGTCATCGACGGCAAATTGTTCGTGACCGGCCCGTGGTCAAAGGTATTCGCCTATGACGCGGTCACGGGCACGCCGCTTTGGACCTACGATCCGCAAATCGACAAGGCTAAGGGCGTCGAGGCGTGTTGCGACGTCGTGAACCGCGGCGTCGCGGCGTGGAAGGGTCGGCTCTATCTCGGCACGATCGACGGCCGCCTGATCGCGCTCGATGCGACGACGGGCAAGCCCGACTGGTCGGTCCAGACCACCGACAACAGCAAACCTTATACAATCACCGGCGCGCCGCGCGTCGTGAAAGACATGGTGCTGATCGGCAATGGCGGCGCCGAATTCGGCGTGCGCGGCTATGTCACTGCTTACGATGCGACGACAGGCAAGAAGAAATGGCGCTTCTACACCGTCCCCAACCCCACCGGCGCAAAGGATGGCGAGCCGTCCGATGCGGTGCTCGCGAGCAAGGCGGCGGGAACCTGGTCCGCCAATGGCGTGTGGAAGCAATCGGGCGGCGGCGGCACCGTCTGGGACGCGATCGTCTACGATGCCGAACTCGACCAGCTCTATATCGGCGTCGGCAACGGCAATCCGTGGAATCATGGCCTGCGGTCGGAGGGTCAGGGCGACAATCTATTCCTGTCCTCGATCGTCGCGCTAAAGCCGGAAACCGGTGAATATCTGTGGCACTATCAGGAAACGCCCGCGGAAACCTGGGACTTCACCGCGACGCAGCCAATTATCCTCGCGACGATACCCTTTGGCGGAAAGCCGACCAAAGTCCTGATGCAGGCACCCAAGAACGGATTCTTTTTCGTGATCGATCGCGCGACCGGCAAGCCGATCGCCGCGAACAAGTTCATCAAGACGGTCAACTGGGCGGATAAATACGACACCAACTGGCGGCCCGTCGAAACCGCGGCCGCGCGCTATTACCGGACCAACCAGCCATTTGTCGGCATCCCCTCGGCGCTTGCGGCGCATAACTGGCAGCCGATGAGCTTCAGCCCCAAGACCGGGCTCGTCTATATCCCTGCACAGGAAGTCGGCCTCGCCTACATTCCCCCTGCCCGCCCGCAGGACAAGGTGCAGCAGCCGATCGGCTTCAATACCGGCATCGACATGGCCGATGGCATGTTGCCGCACGACCCCGCCGTTATCGCGGGCGCGCAAAAGGCGACCGTCGGCGCGCTCGTCGCGTTCGATCCGGTGGGCGGCAAGGAACGCTGGCGCGTCGACTATCCCGTGCCGTGGAATGGCGGGACGATGGCGACTGCGGGCAATCTGGTTTTCCAGGGCACCGCGATGGGCGAATTTCGCGCCTATGCCGCCGATTCGGGCAAACAACTCTTCTCCTATCCCGTCCAGTCGGGCGTCATGGCGGGGGCGAGCACCTTTGCGGTCAACGGCGAACAATATGTCGCGGTGACGAGCGGCCGCGGCGGCTCCTTCCCGCTCGCGGCCGGCTATGCGGGCGGCGCATCGCGGACGGTGCCCAACATTCCGCGCATGCTGGTATTCAAACTCGGCGGCAAGGCGCAATTGCCACCGCTCCCCGCTGCGACGGCCGCCGCCGGCCCGATCCCCGCCCGGCGCGGCACCCCGCAACAGATCGCCGAGGGCCACACGCTGTTCGGGCGCAATTGCCAGGTCTGCCACGGCGCGAACGCTGCGGGCGGCGGTGTCCTGCCCAACCTGCAGACCTCGGGCGCGCTCGGCAATGCGGAGGCGTGGAAGGCGATCCTGATCGACGGCGCGCTCAAGGATAGCGGCATGGTCAGTTTCGCTCGCGTCCTGACGCCGGCACAGGCCGAATCGATCCGCCTCTATGTCGTCGACGAGGCGAACTGGGGCGACCGGAATCTGCCAAAGCCGAACGCGAAGCCTGCGGCGAAATAACCGTGGCTGTTCAGGAGCGGGCGAACGGCGCGGCTAGCATCGCGCCCGCCCGCCCGCTATGCGCGCGACCATGACCGAGATCACGCCCCAGATCGTCGCCGACCACGGCCTGTCCCCAGAAGAATATGACCGCGTGCTCGCCGCACTGGGTCGTGAACCCAATCTGGTCGAACTCGGCATCTTTTCGGTCATGTGGTCTGAGCATTGCAGCTATAAATCGAGCCGTCTTCATCTGAAGAAGCTGCCGACCACCGGCCCTCAGGTTATCTGTGGCCCGGGCGAAAATGCGGGTGTCGTCGATATCGGCGACAATCAGGCCGCGATCTTCAAGATGGAAAGCCACAACCACCCCTCATACATCGAACCCTATCAGGGTGCGGCGACGGGGGTCGGCGGTATCTTGCGCGACGTCTTCACGATGGGCGCACGGCCGATCGCCAACATGAACGCGCTACGCTTCGGCTCGCCCGATCACCCCAAGATGCGCCACCTGATCGCGGGCGTCGTTCATGGCATCGGCGGCTATGGCAATT
>JAPKCG010000428.1 GCA_028823055.1 Sphingomonas bacterium | reverse complement strand
TCGGTTCCGCCCGATAGGCACCGGCAAAGACCAGCAAGGCATCGTGGATCCGCAAATCATCCCATCCGCTGTCGATGCGGTTCGCCGCCATGACGTCGAGCGTGCCTTTGGCCAGCGCCGCTTTTGCCCCAACGCAAGGGAAGTCGGAAGCGGCGACATGCGCATGTAACAACGCCTCATGACGAGGACCGGCATGGTGGTGCCAGGGGAACAAAGGAGTTGGATCGATCGGCATAATCCCGCAGAACGATTGCGTCCCAACACGGGTTCCTTTTTACCGTCCTGATACGGATCAATCGGACTTTGCAGGGATTTTTGGCTGCAGAACGCAAATTCCCGTGCTAACGACCCCGGGCGAATTGACCGGATGATGCTGTTGAACTGTGGCGCGTCGGGGTATGAAGGGGTTGTAGTGCGCGTGACGGTTTCGACAGGTCGGCTTTATTGGTTAGGGTGCGCGCTCGCGATCGCTACCCCGGCTTATGCACAGATCAGCCAGCCTGGGAGCGCCCCGGCGCAAGGCCCCGATACAGCCAGGCCCAAAGAGGCGGCGTCCGGGCAGGCGACGATCGAAAACGGGAACGTGACCGGCGCGTCGCAAGCGCAACCCGATCTCGATGAGCCGATCATTCCACAGCCAGAATTCGATGCCGCCCTGCCGCCGCTGTCGAACGACATCGATGCGCCGCTTGAGGCGATGCCGACGGATGGCACGACGGTATCCCCTGTGCCGCCGTCAGCGCCCTTTCCCAAGACCGACACGCCGTCGACCGGCGCGACAAACATCGTGCCCGTAACCGGTGATGTGCTTCCGGCTGCGGAGCAAGCGGACCCGGAACTCGTTGCGCCGCTCACGCCGATCGGAGCCTATGACACCGTCCCGCTGCAGAACGTCGCCGATGCGAAGGACAAGGACCTTCCGCAAATTCGCTACGAAACCAACTTGGTCGGGCTCGACGACGTCGGACTGGAGAGCGAGTTTAATTCGCTCTCCGCGCTCAAGGATGGCGGCGGCAAGGCCGCGAACGCCACGCAGGTTCAGGCGCGCGCCAAGGAGGATGAGGCGCTCGCCGTCCGGCTGATGAAAAGCCTTGGCTATTATGACGGCAGCGCGCTCTCGACGATCGTGCCCGAAGAGGGCGATGGGGGCCAGTTACAGGCAACTGTCCGTGCGACGCCCGGCCCGCTTTATACCTTGTCGTCGATCACCGTGAAGGCCGACCCGGTCGTGCCGACCGACCTGATCCGGCAAAATCTGCCGATCAAGGTCGGCGATGCGATCGATGCCGCCCGCATTCAGGGCGCGGAAGCGAATGTCGCGCTGATCCTGCCGCAACAAGGCTATCCCTTCGTCAAGGTCGGGCAACGCGACATCCTGCTCGACGATATGTCGGGCAAGGCCACGGGGGCCTATACGCTGCCCGTCGATACCGGGCCGCGATCGACCTTCGGCAATCTGGTCAGCACCGGCGACCCGGTGTTCGGGATCGACCATCTCAACGTCTTTCCGCGCTTCGATCAAGGCGAGCTGTACGACGCGCGGCTGACCGACGATCTGCGCGATGCGCTCGTTGCAACGGGATTATTCTCGACGGTTTCGGTCGAACCGCAGCAAACCGGGCGGCCGGGTCCCAATGGAACCGAGCAGGTCGATTTGCTGGTGCGTCAGGTTGCGGGGCCGGCGCGGACGTTGGCGGGGCAGGGCGGATTTTCGACCGGTCAGGGCTTCAAGGTCGAAGGGTCGTGGACGCATCGCAACCTTTTCCCCCCCGAAGGTGCGCTGATCGGGACGATCGTCGCCGGATCGCAGGAGCAAGGGGCCTCTGGTTCGTTCCGCCGGTCGAATGCCGGGCGTCGCGACCGCACATTTACGACGCTGATTTCCGCCAATCATTCGAATTACGACGCGTTCAACGCATTCACGGGCACGATCGCGGCGCGATGGAGCTATGATTCGACGCCGATCTGGCAAAAGCCGCTGACCTATTATTATGGCGGCGAACTGGTGGGGACGAACGAGAGCGTCTACGACTTCGGTCGGGGCATGCGTGTGCGTCGCAATTACGGCATCGTTGCCTTGCCGGGCCAGGTACAGTTCGATCGATCGGATAATCTGCTTAATCCCACGAAGGGGTATCGGCTCAAGCTGAATGTCAGCCCCGAAACTGCGGTGTCTGGCGGGGTCCGCCCCTATGTCCGCACGATGATCGAGGGCACCTATTATTATGACGTATCGCCAAGCCTGGTGATCGCCGGTCGCGCGCGGGCGGGGGCGATCTTCGGTATCGATCGTGACGATCTGGCACCGTCGCGCCGCTATTACGGGGGCGGTGGTGGCTCGGTGCGCGGATATGGCTATCAACGGCTTGGGCCGTTCGACCCCAATGGCGATCCCGTTGGTGGACGCAGCCTCAACGAATTCGCGCTTGAGGCACGTTATCGCTTCGGTGATTTCGGGATCGTGCCCTTCATCGATGCCGGCAACAGCTATGAATCGACTCTCCCCAAGGGCAGCGACCTGCGTTTCGGCGCGGGCATCGGTGGGCGGTTCTATACGAATTTCGGCCCGCTGCGTGTCGATGTCGCGACTCCGCTGAACAAACGACCGGGCGACAGCCGCGTCGCATTGTATATCTCGATCGGGCAGGCCTTTTGATGACCGAAGAGAATAACGCCCCCGACGTGACGACCGATAATATCGCGGAAGTCGCCTCCCCACGCCGCCCCGTGTGGCAGCGTATCGCGAAATGGATCGCGATCGCGCTGGTCGGGCTCGTCGTGCTGCTCGGTGTCGTCCTGCTGGGGATCAACACCGATCCGGGGCGTCGGTTCGTCGCCAACCAGATCGGCGGATATAAGACGGCGTCGGGGCTCAACATCACCGTCGGGCGGATCGATGGGTCGCTTTATGGCGAGATGATGCTGAGTGACGTCCGCGTCAGCGACCCCAAGGG
>JAPKCG010000041.1 GCA_028823055.1 Sphingomonas bacterium | reverse complement strand
CCTCTCGCGGGGTTCTTCAGGCAGTCGCGCCGCAGGGTCCGCAGGCATTCTATCGGCATTTCGACCCGGAGCGCGATGGCGATGATGAAGCAGATCGCATCAGGCAGTGTGAGAACGAGAAGATCGCTGGCGGCGGCGATGGCAACCTTGCGATATTTGAACATGTCGAACTCGCTTCGAGCGGCACGCGTGCCGTCGGCGACTTTCAGGAACACATTCTCAAAGCGGCTCCTCTCCGGCTTGTTTCGCAAAGCTTCGATCTGCTCGCGGCCCGACAAGATCCTTTCGCGTGTAGCTACCACGCTGCGATCAGCGGCGTCTTTCAGGACGCGAGCGACGAACGGTGTCAACGGTTCGCGGGGCCGTAATGCCGTTCCGTTGTGCCGGCTCGTGAAGTTGATCCGCGCCTTCAGATCCGGACGAAGCAGATCAGGGTTTCGTTCGTCTATCGCGCGAAGGCCGTGAACAAGGCAACGGAACCGGGAGTATTGACCCCGAACGTCGCAGGCATCGATGTCAGCGGCCGTGATCACGCGAAGCCCCCCGTTGAGGCGCCCGCTGGAGGACAGATGTTTCCCGAGCGGGATCCAGCTCTGTCGATACTGTTCGACACTCGGGACGGCCAGGCCGGCGAACAGCTCGTTCATCATCGGCCCAAGGTACAAGGCAAGATCGCGACCCAGGCCTTCGTTCCCCACCTCGTGCAGCAACCAGGTCATTTCGCGCCCGACACCGTCACGATGATGATAGGCTAGGATTGCGTCAGCTTGCGGCTCCTCCTGCTGCGGAGGTAAATCGCTGAACGATAGGCGAGGCCGTCCCACTGCTAGAAGAAGCCCATCAGACGAGAGTCCAGCGCCTCGGCCGCCTGATCTACGATTTCGAAGGCTTCATCGAGGTAGGTGAGATATTTTTCAGTGGTCAGGACGCTGGCGTGACCCAGCCATCGCTGGACCCGGCGCAAGGGGTCGCTGACAACCTTCATGTAGATTTCCTCGGTTCGATCCGGGACAGATCGATCGTCGAGCCTCATCACTTCCGCTTTGACGAGGTGTGTAAGCCAGTAGACGGCAAAGGTATGCCGGAGGGTATGGGGCGATACGTGTAGGTCCCAGCCCATGTCCTCCGACAACTTCTTGCTGGTACGCCGGAATATCGACTGCCATGCCGCGGGGGTGAGGGCTTGGCCGTCCTGCGCCAGCCACAATGCTGCCGGCTGCGCACTTTCCAATGGTGCGCCCGATCCGGGCAGCAATAGGAGGTTGCGTCGTTCGTCGATGCGCAGAGTCGCCAGTGATCGAGGGCGCCGCTCGCCCTTGATCAAAACGCGTTGCCCGCCTGCAAGCGTGCCGATGAGCGGCTGCCGCATGGTCCGGACCCCACCCGCGCGTCGCCAGCGATCGACCAACTGGCTCCGCTCCTCGCGAATATAAGCGTCGATGAAGTTACTGGCTACCCGCCTCGGGAACGGCACTGATCGAGGTTTGCGCCCTTTGGTGATTCTGGCGGGCAGGTCGATCATGGTGCTGCGACAGCCGTGAAAGACGCGGGCGTTCGTCGTCGGAAGCTCACCGATCAGAAGGCTTGCGCCTTCTTCGAGCCTAACCCCTGTCGTCACAAGCAGCTCGGCGAACGCGGCATCGCGCATCGGATTCCGCCGGTGAGTGATGCCGTTCGCGTAACCCCCACCGAGCAGGCCTTGGTCTCGGAACAGAACGTAATCCTCGAGCGGGATCATGCGGATCGTATCTTCGGCAACCGCGCCATCACGGCGGAATCTGGTTTTCGGCGCAACTGATATCAGTCCTGCGTCCTCGCTGGCGGCCCATTGATAGAACCGCGTTAGCGCCGCAGAGGTGCGCTTCCAAGACGATCCCGATAGTCGGAGCTCGCCCGGCCCTTCGAGCCGAAGGCTGCGATATTTCCCTACGTCGGCACTCGATGCGTCGAGTAACGACTTTGAACGCGCATCCCGCAGGTAACGGGCAAAGACCTGAAGATCTCGAGCATAGTGGCCTGCGCTGGCAAGGGACACGCCATCGGATCGCAGGAACGTGATGAACGAATTGACTTCTACAACGGGGCTTCCGTCGGAATGAAGGAGAGAAGGGAGATTTGTTTCGGGTAAGTATTTGATTGCGTCCTGCTTTATGGAGTCATCAAGCGCAGGCCGGATCATCGTCCCATCAAGAAGTATAGGCTCGACGCCGAGCCAAGGATCGAACGGGAAAAGATGCACTGAACCCTCGACATGACACTGGGCGTTTCCATTTTATTGCCCCGACCCGATCGATAATGGGACAATATCCTTATCCCGTCAAAGGGAATGGATCGTCTCAATGGCGACATAATGGCTGTGCATCGCCAACCATCCGAGCGAAATCCGCGGCCTCCCGCAATGGTGCCTGCGACTCATCGTGCTGGTCGAGGCACGCGCCGCCCCGCGACTGCACACGGTCGAGGGCCTGTGGCGCAGATCGACCCGCGCGCGCCCGGGATCGATGACCGCCTTCATCCGCGACGAGCACCTCCTGCCGGCTGACGAGATCGACCGGATCATCCGCGATGCGCCGCTCGACCTCATCCGGTTCCAGGATGTCGCGGCCGTCATCCCGCTCGGCGAGCGCCCGACGATGGGCGACTGGCTCGACCGCTTCCATGCGGCCTTTCCCGAACGAGGCCGGGGACGAAGCGACGCGCTCGCCGCCTGAAGTCCCCGCCACCATCGCTATCGACCAAACGGAGGATCATCACATGATTTCGACCGCCACCGAAACGCGCCTCGAAGCCGTGGCCAGGCTCAACGACCGTTGCCGCCAGGGGTTCGACCGCACCGCGAAGATCGTCATGACGCGCGCGTGCCTCGGCGCGCTGTCGAACGGCACGCTCGCCTCGGAAGCCGTCGCCCAGGCGCATGTCCTGCAGGCGCTGCGCCGCTACACTTTCCCCGCCGACTGTCCCGAGCGCGATCGCGGCCAGTTCGAGCTGTCAGGCGAGACGATACACTTCCGTATCGATTATTATGACGTGGCGCTGGAATGGGGATCGGAAGACCCCGCCGACGCCAGCATCACGCGCCGTGTTCTCACGCTCATGCTGCGCGAGGATCTGTGATGCGTATTGTCGGAATGGCCGACAGCTATCAGCTAGCTGGCCGCTAGACGATGACGATCGAGATCATCCTCGGCCTGCCGCATCTCGCAAACGGGCCTATCCTTCAGCGCGCGGTCGCGCTGCAAGCACCGGTGCTGATCTCGGCCAATTGTCTGTCGCGCTGGCGCAAGGCCGATGGCTGGCGCGAGTGGTCGGGATGGCGCACCGGAACGCTCGCCAACGCGCGACCGCTCGCCAGCGTCGACCTCGATTCCGCCGGTTACACCATGATGGTCCGCTATGGCGGGCTTCCCTGGAGCATCGCCGATTACATGGCGCTCGCCGCGTCATGGCCGTTCCGACGCATCTCGTCGGTCGATTACTGCTGCGAAGAGGGCGTTGCCCACGACCGCGAGGAAGTGCTCGACCGCATCGCGCGCACCACCGCCACCAACCGAGAATGCTTTGCCCGCGCCGACGACTTGGCCATCCGCGACCGGCTGATGCCCGTGCTGCAGGGCCGCGTGCCCGACGACTACGTCCGTTCACTCGACGCGATCGGCGGTCTGATCCTGCCCGGCACCGTCGTCGGCATCGGCAGCATGTGCCGGCGACCGATCCACGGTCCCGAAGGGCTGATCGCCGTCGTCGAGCGGCTGACCCGCATCCTGCCGATCGGCGTCAAGGCGCACCTCTTCGGGGTGAAAGGCGATGCCCTGCCGTACCTCACGCCGTTCGCACGCTGGATCGCCTCGATAGACAGCCAGGGATGGGGCGTAGGCGTGCGACAGCACGCGCTCAGGCATCGCATCGCCAAGACCGACGCGCTCGGCGCCGACTTCATGGAACGCTGGTATCGCACGCAATGCGCGCGAACGCTCGAAACACCGCGACACCTGCCCGAGGCCGCGGCGTCTGCTCCACCGCCACCAACCGCCGACCCCTGGGAACGCGCGATCGCGCAGGCTCGCGCCGAGATCCGCGCCCTGATCGAGAGCGGCGATCTCGATCACGATGAGATCACCACCGGATGGATCGAGACCTGGGCGGCCGAGATCTACGCCGACGCGGCCTGACGGAGGTAACCATGCTCACCGACCGCTCCCAGCGCTGGCGCGACCGGCGCAGCTTGTTCGTTGCCGGCGACAGCGTGATCGACCCGCGCCGCTACGCCGTCGATGTCGTCGCCCATGATACTGCCCGCGCATTCCTCGCCGACCATCATTACCTCCCGCGCTATCCCGCCGCCCAGCTCGCCTGCGGGCTGTTCGGTCCGGGCGACCCGGGCAGATCCACGTTGGTCGGTCTCATCGTGTTCGGCGTGCCGGCGACCGGCGCGGTCATCACCCGGCACACCGGCTATGCCGATCCCGCTCGGGGCTGCGTACTGCAACGGCTCATCTGCCTGCCCTCGGTCGCCGCGAACGGCGAAAGCTTCTTCACGTCGCGCGCCTTCCGCCTCCTGCGCCTCGCCAAGCCCCGGATCGACGCTGTCGTCAGCTTCTCCGATCCCGCCTTCGGCCATTGCGGCGTCGTCTATGCCGCGCTGTCGGGCGCCTATCGCGGCCGCACGAGGCCGCGGACGGTGCTGCGCATCGCCGGCGAGACGATCTCGGAGAGAACGCTGTCGAAGATCCGCAACCTCGAATCCGGCCATGCCGGGGCGATCGACCAGCTGGTGCGGCTCGGTGCGCCGAGGCCGGAGGCGCACGAACACCCCGCCGACTGGCTCGCGCGGCTCCGTGCCGACAATCTGCTCCGCCCGCACCGGCAAAGCCCGCTATTCACCTATTGCTTCGAGCTGACGCGCGACGCCCGGCGCACCGCGCGCGATCTGCCCCGGCTTGCCTATCCGCGCCGGAGCGACGCGATCCGCGAAATCCTCGCGGCATGATCCCCGCGCCAGCGGCGCGAGGGAAGGGGAGCGGGAGCGGGCGGCATGTCACCGACATGCCGGAAGGAGCACCGCCCGTGGATATCCATCTCGCCATCGCCAGCGTCCAGGCCGACGCTGCCCGCATCGCGCGCTACACCGATCGACGCGACCGTTTCCTCGATGCGCTGGACTGGTCCGCGCTCGACGAACAGACCGCGCGCGAGGCCGCGATGCTCGACGATCTGCTCGCCGGCGATCTCGCCGACGCCGCGCTCTACATCCTCTGGCTGGAAGAACGCCTCGCCAGCGGCGAAACCGATGTTCCAGGCGTTCTTCGCTTCTACCCGCACCCGCGCCCCTGGCACGGCGAGTGGATCTCGCTGCACTGACCCTGAAAGGATCGAACCCGGCACCAGCGTCAGCATCGGGTGGGACCGCCCGCTTGGCACCTTCTTCGTCCAGGTGCTGCGCCCGCACCCGCATCTCACGGGTGAGGACGAAACCGTCGCATGGCATGGCGCGCACCCCGGCGAGCTGACCACAGCGGCCGCCGCGGTCACCATCGCCTCACGCTGGGCCGATCTTCCCGCCGATCTCGCGATCACGCTCGAGACCGACCGGCTGATGACCCTCGGCCAGTCCGATGGCGAGGCGCAGATCGCCATCAAGCGCCGCTTCTTCGGCGACTGAGTACCCGACAAGAAAGGGGAGGGGGATGGGGCGCGTCGATCAATGACGATCGACGGAGAGCCCCATGCCATATTTTATCGATCTCGGTGCCGGTCCCGCCGAGGAGGATTGCGCGCAACTCGGCCAGTCGCCCAACTTCGACAGCCTCAACCGCCTCGAAATCGCGGTCTACAAGTCCGCGCTGATCGCACGCTACGGCCCGCCGCCCCCGGGATGCCGCCTCGCCGGCCTGTCCAACCGACACGATTTCGGTCGCTATGTCGAACTCGTCCTCCATATCGAGAACGAGCTCGACGAGGCCGTCGCCGACTATGCGACACGCGTCGAGGAGGGACTCGCCACCTGGCGCGAGGCGGGCTTCACCGCGCCGGTCGAGTATAACGGCGAGACGCCCACCATCGTCCATGCCGATCCGGCCGATGCCGTCATCAGCGCGCTGCTGATTACCCGGCCCGGGCCGAACGGTCTTTTCCCGATCCCGGATTTCGCGGTCCTGCACGGCAATCTCACGCAGGCTTACCCCGCCGAGGCCGCGGCCGCCAACGCGCGTCTCGCCGAGGCCGCGGACGCCTGAGCGCGACCGCACAGAGCGATTTCCCATCATTTCGGAGCATTCCCATGGCGAACACCTACACCAAGGCCGCGTTCACGCTGACCATGAGCCACGCCGACGCGGCGTTGCTAACCATTGCCGAACAGGCAGTCGATATCCTCGACACCAACGGCGACGATGCCGACCTCGCCCACGAATATGACGCGCTCGATCCCGCGTTTCACGCCGTGTTCCCGGCGAAGGGGCCGATGAAGTTCGAAAGCTTCCTCGAGATATTCGACGATTGGCATTTCCCTTATCTCGACTGCGCGATCGACATCGACTGGAAAGGCGAAGACGGGAACGCGCGCGTATTCTTCAGCGGCGATCAATTCGGCGTCGAACAGGTCGCCCAGCTCATCTTCCGCGCTTGCAAGTCCGCGCTCCCCTGCGGGTTCGCATGGATCTCCGACTGCGACCGGCTGCGCCCCGGCGAGTTCGGAAGCGGCTGCGTCATCATTACCGACGCGGGGCTGACGTTCCACAGCACCCAGGACATCCTCGATCGCGCCGCGCGCAGCGCCGCAGCCGATCCCGACACCCATGGTCACGAGGGTCGCTTCGGTTTCGTGCTCGCCTCGCGCGACCAGGACGGCCACGCCGTCTTCTGGAACAACGACGACGGCTTCGGGGCACTCGCCAGCGCGACCGTGTTCTCGAAAGCCGAGGCCCGCGCACACGATCCGGTCATCGCCAACGACGAACCCGAGTGGCTGGCGCTGCCAGCGCCGCTCGCGGCCTGAACGGCCATGTTCATCGACATCGGACGCGGCCTGGTCGCCGGCCTTCCGGCCCTCGCCCTGCCGCCCGCCATCCTCGACGCGGTCGAACGCGGCGCATGGATCGTCTTCAACCTCTCGGGCGGCAAGGACAGCTCGGCCGCGATGTTCGCGGTCAACCTGATCCTCGATGCGCTCGGCCATCCGCGCGAGCGGCGTATCGCCATTCACGCCGACCTCGGCCGTGCCGAATGGGACGAAACGCCCGCGACGGTCGAGGATCTCGCGGCCCACGCCGGCGTCCCGCTGACGATCGTCCGGCGCAACGCCGGCGACCTGTTCGACCGCTGGGCCACGCGCTTTGCCAACGGCAAGGCGCGCTACGAGGCACTCGAAACCTATAATCTGATCGGTCCCTGGTCATCCTCGGCGCTGCGCTTCTGCACCTCAGAGATGAAGGCCCATGTCATCGGGCCGCACCTCGCCAGACTGCTGCGCGGCCAGACTATCATCAACGTGCTGGGACTGCGCCGCGACGAGAGCATCGCTCGGTCACGCACACCCGAATGGAAAGCAGACGCGCGCTACGCCGCTGCCGGCAATCCGCACGGCACCGCGATGATGCTGTGGAACCCGATCGCGCACTGGACGACACCACAGGTCTTCGCCGCGCACGATACGCTCGGCATCCCGCTGCACGTCGCCTACACCTGTTACCAGTCGTCACGACTGTCGTGCCGCTTTTGCGTCCTTCAATCGCTCGGCGACGCCCAGGCATCGGCTTCGGCACCGGCGAACCGTCCCGCGCTGCTCCACCTGGTCGGCCTCGAGGCGACCTCAACCTTCTCGTTCCAGCCCGCACGCTGGCTCGCCGACGTCGCACCGCGTCACATACCGGGTAATTTGAGGAACCGGATTTCCCTCGCCAAGGCCGATGCCGCCGAGCGGCGACGGCTCGAAGCCGCGATGCCGCCCGACCTGCGCTACGTCAAAGGCTGGCCGCCGCGCATTCCCACCATCGAGGAGGCCGGCATCATCGCCGCGTCCCGCGCACCGATCCTCTCGCGGCACGGTCTCGCCGATCTCTATCCCAATGCCGGCGCGGTGCGAGACCGCTTTTCCGACCTGATCGCGCTGAAGCGTGCCGCCTGATCCAGAGCAAGGAGCTTTCATCATGCCCGATATCACCGATCTCCCCGTCATGACGCGCGCCGACGCGATCGCCGCGGGCTTCGCCGGCTACAACGACGTGCCGCACAAACCAATCGACGTGCCCGACGGCGCGTTCACGATCACGGCGAAGACCAGCGAGGGTCGCCGCGTCACCTTCTGCTTTCTCGAATCCACTTATGGTGGCCCGCCCCGCTTCATCGACATCCAGTTCCACGACCGCGGCACCACGATCCCCAACGCCGATAACGGGGTATCACCCACCTTCAACGCGTTCGCGATCACGCGTGGCGGCAAGTTCGTCGCCGACAGTCGACCGCTCGACGAAGAGATCAAGCCCTCGATCCTCGTGCTGATGCTCGACAAGGCCGGGGAAGAACCCGCGCGATCCGCGACCAACCCGGCGCCGATGTCGGACATTGACCTCGCTGCGCTGCTGACACGCGCGGCCGAAGTCGTGGCTGCGCCCGACAGCCGGATCGCGTCGCATCGCAACACGCTTGCCGGCCAGCTCATCGCCGAGGCCGCGATCAGGCGGGCGCGCCCGTCATGACCACCCCCTCGCGCAGCGACGGGATGCACGTCGCCCATACCGCAACGGGCTGGGTCGTGTTCGACAATAGCTTGTCACACCCCTCTCGCCTCTCGGGCGCCTATCCGTCGCGCGCCGCGGCGACCGCCCGCAAGCGGGCGCTCGCGCGTGCGCTGCGCCACCAGCGTCCCGACGAAGCACCGGACGTCTGAGGAAGGGGAAGGGGGACCGGCTGTTATGAACCGGGAGGATCATCCGACCCGGTGACAACCGGAGCTGACCCCATGCGCAGCATCCTCGCCTTCTACGAAATCGACCGTGCCTGGGGCGGCCCCGAGGAAGGGGGATGGTGGTACGACACCGGCACCTTCGTCCGCGTGATCGCCCTCCATTACCACGACGAGGCCGCGGTCGCGGCGATGCGCCGCGCCAACCGGCTGCTCGAGCGCCTGCAGCGGCATCGCCCGCCGGTGGATTCGGCTGCCTACACCGGCGGACGCTTCCGCGCCTTCAGCTTCTCCGGCCTCCCGCCCACGCGGTTTCCCGCACGTCGCCCGGAATATTCCTGACCCAGCAGAAAGGGACCAGCCCATGTATCGCGTCCATTATTTCGACACCAGCGAAGCCGCGCATGACGCCTGTCTCGATGACGGTCCCTGCATCGAGGAAGGCGACGTTCTCGCCATCCTGTCGGAGGGCGTCATCGGTCTCGCCTCGACCGATCCGATCGCCGTCACCCTCGACCCCGGCGCACTGCGCATCGTCCGCCCGATGGCGATGGACGTGCTGCTAGCAGAACTCGTCCACGGCGCCTCCCAGATCCGCCGCGCGGTCGCGCCCGCCCGCCAGCACCCATTGCCCGGGCAGCCCCAGTTCCTCGCCGTCGTCGCGCCGGCGCTGCCCTATCCCTATCCGCAGACCGTCGTCGCGCTCTCGTTCGACGATATCATGCTGACGATCGATGCGATCCACCACCGTATCACGGCGCTCGAACGCCGGTTGGGGACACTCGAATCCGACAGCGCGCACGCCTTCTTCCTGCAACGCTCGATCGATCATCTGTCGGCCGCCCGGAAGCGCCTCATGCGACATCCGCGACCGCCTCGCTGAACGGCACGGCATCGCCTCGCGACGATGCCGGCACCGGCTGCGCCGGAAGGAGAGAGGGACCGGATCGGCATCCTGGACATGGGGTCCGGGCATTTTGCCGAAAGGTCACGATCATGTGCATCGATCCCAACGCCGAGCCCGTCGCCTTCGCGCTCGACACCAAACTCTGCCACCTCCTGCCCACGCTGACCGAGCCGCACCGCGAAGCCATCGCCCAGGATCTCGCGCGCACCGCCATCTTCATGGCGACCGCAATGGCGGCCGACATGGCGCAGGACGCGGTGAACGGCCTCGTGCCGATCCCGAAGATGCCGACGCTCGGCAAGCCGCCCGCACCCGCGCTGGTCCCACAGGCGCAAACGCCGCGCGATACCGTGCTGCTGACCCCCGCGGTCGCGCCCGTCGTCACGATCAAGGCCAAAACGACCGACGTCACCGTCGCCGGCTTCGACCAGCGTCAAGGCTACACGTTCGGGATCGACAACAAGTCCGACCGGCTGATCGACATCCGCCACGCCGGCAAATGCTGGTGCATCGATCCGAGCGACGAGGCGACCGACGTCGTCAGCCGCGCGATCGGCGCGCTCGCCGCGGCGCACGCCGATATCGGCACCGCGCTCACCGACCAGCTCGCCCACTGAGCACCGACATCGTCCGCCTGCCGCACGATCCACCGTCCGCGTGAAGACGCGGTCGGTGAGGGGCGCTCATCGCGCCCTGCCCGGCCGAAGGGCCGGGGAGGGGAGGAGGATTGAAGATCGGTGTCGAGGACATGGGGTCCAGCACGACATCACAGGAGACACGTCATGAACATCGGTCAGATCAAGCAGAACGACGCGGGCATTTTCATGGGCCGCATTTCCACCCTCGCCGTCGCGATGACGATCGCGCTCAAGCCGGTCCAGTCGTCCAACCCGCGCGCGCCGCGCTACGAGATCCACGCGCTCACCCCGGGCCGGACGTGGGTGCAGGTCGGGGCGTTCTTCGAACTCACCTCGAACAACACCGGCGAGGCGTTCCTGAACGGCCGCATCGACGATCCGTCGCTCGCCGCGCCGCTGCAGGTCTCGGCCTTCCGCCAGGACGACGGCTCGTACAACGTCGTGTGGCAGCGCGCCCAGAAGCGCCGCGATGTCGGTGCCGCGCTCGGCGTCAAGGCGGATGACGATCTGTCGCCGCCGTTCGGCGCCGATGGCGGCCCGGTCGGCAACGGCCCCGATCACGATGCGGGCACCACCGACAACGGCCTGGGCGAAACCACCGCCCCGGTCGAGGAGCCGGTCGGCAAGGGCCGCGGTCGCCGCCAGCGCGTCGCCGAGGACGCCTGATCCACCCCCGGTGCCGTGCACTCCCTCACGGCACCGCATGGCGCACGGGCGCGCCCCCTTTCGCTCCCGCACGCCGAAACTCGGGGCAACGCCGGCACACGGCGTCGCCCTTTTTTTGCTTCATGGGCTCCAGTCCCGATTCAACACCGTATCGGATCGATAATTTAGCTATTCCTTCGCTTTATCGCCGTATAAGCACAGGATATCGCAGTTCGAACCTGGGCCACGCTCAAGGGAAGGGGGTGATGAATGGATAGCCGGGCGAATGGTGATGACACCGCTCGCGGGACCGGCACGTCCACTTCATCACGAGGTCCCGACATGGCCGACCGCGTCTCCGTCTCCATTACGATCGGGGGGAAACTTCCCGCCGATCGACTGCCCGAACTGTACAAACTCGCCGATTTCTACGGCCTCTCGACCGAATGGGGGGGAGAACCGCTTGAATCCGTTACATCCGGCGAACCCCTGCGCCTCCATGCTCACGAGGTCCAGAACGGCAATATCGAGGATATCGAGGACTTCTGCTGCACCAACGACCTTCCGTTCAGGACGTGGTCGGGAGGCTCGCCCGGGTCGTTCTCGCCCGAGGTTCGGGTCTGGCCAGGTCATGGTCCGCGCGCGATATTCTCGGCCGACGACAACGAAAGCGTCGTGCTGACGCTTCAGGAATACAATGCTCTAGGTGACCTCGCCGCGATCGGTGAGCACTTCCGGTTGGGTGGCTTCAAACCGCCTGCGCTCTCCATCGTCCCGGGAAAGCCTGAGACCGATAGCTAACAGCGCCATCGGCACATCCTCCTGACCTAGCCCGATCCGCGTCCCGCACGCACCACCGTCCGCGTGAAGAACGCGGTCGGTGAGGGGCGCTCATCGCGCCCTGCCCGGCCGAAGGGCCGGGGAGGGGAGGAGGATTGAAGATCGGTGTCGAGGACATGGGGTCCAGCACGACATCAGGAGACACGTCATGAACATCGGTCAGATCAAGCAGAACGACGCGGGCATCTTCATGGGCCGCATTTCCACCCTCGCGGTCGCGATGACGATCGCGCTGAAGCCGGTCCAGTCGTCCAATCCGCGCGCCCCGCGCTACGAGATCCATGCGCTCACCCCGGGCCGGACGTGGGTGCAGGTCGGCGCGTTCTTTGAACTCACCTCCAACAACACCGGCGAGGCGTTCCTCAACGGCCGCATCGACGATCCGTCGCTCGCCGCGCCGCTCCAGGTCTCGGCCTTCCGCCAGGACGACGGCTCGTACAACGTCGTGTGGCAGCGCGCCCAGAAGCGCCGCGACGTCGGTGCCGCGCTCGGGGTCAAGGCGGACGATGGCGAACCCGCGCTGCCTTTCACCGCCGATGGCCGTGACGTGGCGACCTCGGGCGCAGGCGATGACACCGGAGACGGGCTGGGTGCCAGCACCGCGCCGGTCGACGAGAGGGTCTGACCGGCATCGGGCGGCGCTGACGCGTCGCCCGTATCGCCACCTCGACGGGGATCGCTTCATCGCCGAAGCGGTCCCTGTTGCCGTTAGTGCCTGTTGCAGCCGCGCGGTCCGTGGTGTACGGATTGTCTTCCGTTTTACGGAAGATACGGATTCCCATGTAACAGAAAGATGGCCGTTACAACATTGGCAGGACCAGATGAGGGTCCCATCCTGGAGGGACGCAGGGCTTAATCGATCCCCGGCCGCGTAACGAAAGATGAGGGAAACCATGACCCCTACAATCGAAAAGGCCAGATCGACCGACGTGTCGAAGCGGTTCGGCTTCTATTACGACGAGGCGATGACGCATCCGATCGCAATCGAGCGCAACGGCGCTGCCCGCGTGGTCATGCTACCCGCCTCCGAGTTCGAACGCTTGTCCCGCCTCGATCACCTCGCGCTCTCGCCGCAGGAGTTGAGCGATGAAGCCATCCACGCCATCAGGACCGCGACGCCCAGCGCCGGGTCCGTCCAGAACGATCAGTACGTCGATTGAACCGCAAGCCGGTGACCTGATCTGGTATTTCTACCTCTGGCGGCATGAACATAACCGGGGCGACGAGGACGGCTCGAAACTCCGCCCCTGCATGGTGGTTGGCAGCTATCGCTCAGCCGGAAGGCTCCGTGTCCTGATGGTGCCACTGACGACGCGCGATTATTCACCGGCTGCATCCATCCCTCTGCCGCCGCGATTCATTGAGGCCTTCGGCCTCGATGACCGATCACGCATCGTGTGGGACGACGTGAACGATTTCGCATGGGTCGGACCCGACGTTCGCGCCGGTAACGACGGTAGCACCATCATCGCCGAGGTGCCGAGCCGCATCGTACAACGTGTCGCGGCGCTGATCGTCGAGCATCGGATCACCCCCACCCGGCGAACCGAGTAGGCGATCGATCCTCGCCAACCCGAAGGGCGGCGCCCGCAGACACAGCCCGGTTCGCTGGCCGAGTGGAAAGATCATCACGATCGGCGATGATCCCGCAGCCGGGCGGCGCGTAAAGCCGTCGCTGTTCTGCCAGCGGGTATCGGCAGGCGTTTGCCCCCTATGGCGATGAGGACGCCCAGGTCCGATGCGGTTGCCGGCGATCGCCCTGGCGAGGGTCGGCCGTCGGGCGACCTTGCGGCATCCGGTCTCCTTGCCGGTGCGTCGTCGCCCGGGCGCGGCCGTCCTTGTCGAGCTTCGGAGCGGCACCACGTCGGTCAGCGAGCGACGCTGGCGGCACGCCTGCCTTCGCGCCGGGTCGTTCGGGGGTACGGGTCAGGCGACCGACATGAGCGGTTCACGAGGTTTGTCCATGGCAATGCCTGCGGGAACCTTGGGCTGATCGACGGCCCATCCGCCGTTTCGTGTCACCTGCGCCGCGCCCCGGGGCCTCGCAACCCCTTTGGCAGGGCCGTGTTGCCGCGCTTCGCGCGGCTGCCCGCACCACCCC
>JAPKCG010000427.1 GCA_028823055.1 Sphingomonas bacterium | reverse complement strand
CAATTGATCGACGCCACGCCGCGTCCGGCTGGCGATGAGCGCGCCGTGGAGCGCATCCTCGCGCCCGCCTGGTCGGCCATCGACCGCGATCCGTGCGCGCCCCGCGATCAGCGACAGAGGCGACACGCTTGCCTCCAATGAACCGAGCGCGACATCGCCGAACAACGCATCATGGATCGCCCCGTCCCAGATAGTCCCCGACACCCGCCGCGCGGTGAACCCCTCTTCGCCGAGCCCCGCCCAACCAAGCGCGAGCCGCATCGGGAGGAACAGGATCAACGCGATCAACAACAACCCGGCAAAGAGGATTGCGGGCCGTGTTCGCAGGCGAATGCGGGTCATGCTCCCCGCGCCTTCAACACCAGATCGGCCCCGACGCTGCGGTTGCCGGTATCGCGAAGCGTCGCCGAATCGACCAGCACGCCGCGCGTTTCAAGCCCCGCCAGCCATCCTGACATCGCCGCCGCCCGCGCCGACTGGATCGTCACACGCACCCGCCCGCCATCCTGGTCGTCAAGCGTCGCGATCTCGAATCCCGCCTGATCGGCGGCGGCGCGCACGGTATCGGCAAGACTCGCGGTCATCGGTGTGCGGCGACCCGCAGCCTTGATGACATCCACATCGCCGCGCGTCGTCGCCAATCTGACGACCGCGTCTTCATACCGCCCGCGCGATGTGTCGAGGCCATCGCGAATCGGAATCACGATTCCTGCCCACACAATCGTAACGATCAACAGCGCCGCCATGAGCAGAAGCAGGCGCTTTTCACGCAGAGACCGATCGACATACCAGGTGCGCAGCCGTGTCATGATCGCGCCACCGTCATTTCCCCCGTCACGCGCCCACCTGCCGCGCTGAACACGCCGGCGGTGACCGTGAACCCCGCCGCCTCCAATGCGCGCTTGAAATCGGTCGGCAGCGATTCGCGCTCCGCCGCGACCGACAGGCGCATCGATCCGTTTGGACTGAAATCGATTCCCGTAAGCTCGACGCCGGGCACCGTCCTGACGACGGCATAGACCGCCGCTGCGGTCGTCGTGAAACCCGCGCCGGGTCCGCGTACCCCCGATAGCCGCTCAGTGAGCTGACGATCGACATCGGTAACGGTTTCACCGCGAGCGAGCCCACTCGCCGCCAAGGCATCCGCGCGCGCCGCGACCGCATCGGCACCGAAACTATATTTGGTGATCGTCACGAGATCGATCGCGAGCGTCACGAGCAGGATCGCCGCCGCGAGCGCCGCGAGCCGACGGATCAACGCCCAGTCCAACGCGAGCTGCCGTCGCCGCGCAAACATACCCTGCCTCAGGTCGAGCGCGGGTGACGCGGTCGCGGCGACCAGCGCACTGGTCAGCGCGTCGCGGGTCATATCGACCGGCTCCTCATCCCCCGTGACAAGTGCGGTCAGCCGCGCTTCATCGGCGAACCCCAGATCCGCGCCGCGCACGACCGCTTCGCCGGCTGGCCGTGCCCGTACATATCCGTCCTCAGGCCGCGGCAACAGCATCGGCGCGGGGATCATCACGTCGGGATCGACCCCCGCCGCCGCCAGCTGTGCGAGCCATTCGCGCATCGATCCTGCCGCGACCACGCCGATGGGACGGTTTGCGACGCCCTCGTCGCCGACCGCGACATGGAGTTCGCCGAGCGGCGTGGCGCTCGCCTCCGCAACCACCAACCGCGCCGCCGCCACCGCCTGCGCGGCGGACCGGTCGGGCAATTCGGCCCAGTGGAGCGTCACCGCGTCGGCGGGCGGAATCGCGACGACGGCTTCGCCCTCGACGATCGGCGGCACACCCTCTCCCTCATCGGCAACCGCCGCATCGGCGATCCGCATCCACCGGAATGGCCGGTCGCCCGAGGGAAGGAAGATCATCAGTGTCATGTCTGCTCCCCCCATTGCCGCGAGACGAGCCGCGCGGGAAGCCGTGATGCATCGATCAGTGCATGTTCCTGCAATTGCATCGCGCCAAACGCCACATCGATGCGCAGCGCGAACCAGTTCGTCGTCACCGCCAATTGTCGTTCGGCGACGCGGTCGAGCGTGATCCCGCTCGCTGAGGCACCGTTCAAAAATGTCGCGACGCTGGGATAACCATCGGGCGGTCGCCTGACGAGAATCGCCTGCGCCGCGCCGACCGACAGCGTGTCCGGGTAGAGCATCGCGACGAGCGGTGCCTGTTCCGGGGTTAGCGTGTTGACGTTGATCCGCGACAGTTCCGCCTTTGGCCGCGTGCATACCCACGGGCGCAGAGCCGTGTAATATCCGGGAGTCATCCCGTCGACCGCGCGCAATTCGCTGGGGTCGCTCATCAAACTTCCGCTGGTGCGATAGGATATGGCTTTGGTGAGATAGGTGCCGTCTTCCGCGCCCGAAGCCTGCTGATCCTGATCGCTGTCGATCCAGTCGGCGGCGGCGGCGGCGATATGGTCGGCGGCCTGCGCCGGAATCTGGAGGAGCCGCATCAATCGCGCGAACTCGATCCGCGCGCTGGGATAGGTCACATAGGTGCCCGGCCCCGCCTCGCTCACCAGTCCGTTGAGATTGAAACAATTACCGCCATCGGTCACCCGCGCGACTGCCGTCCCGCCGCCGGGAAGCGGCAAACCGAACGGTCGCCCGCTCCAACCGCCCGCCAGCGTGACGCGCGTATTATCCTGACCGAGCAAGTCGGACACGCGCATCACCGCCAGCGCCTCGGCGGCCTCGGCATAGGCACGCGCCTGTTCCCCCGCGATCGCATTGCCGCCGAGCCGCGTCGACAGTCGCAATCGTTCGAGCGCGGTCCCCGCAATCACCGCGATCACCGCGACGAGCAGCAGCACGGTGAGCAGCGCCGCGCCCTTCTCATGCTCAGGATGTCGACGGCGCATTGGGCGTCTCCCCATCCGGCAACGCGCCCGGCACCGGCGGCGGGGCATAACCCGTGCCGACGAGCATCATCGCGCGATAACCCTGACCATTCCTGCGCATGATCGACAGTT
>JAPKCG010000001.1 GCA_028823055.1 Sphingomonas bacterium | reverse complement strand
TTGCCAATCCACACCGTCTCGCCATCGACGATCGCGGTGACACCGCGTCCAGTCAGGCTCTTGAGATCGGTTGCGGCCGGGAGGTCGCGGCCGCCCAGGCGCTCGCGTCCGTCCTTCACGATCGCCTGTGCCAGCGGGTGATCGCTCAAGCCCTCGACCGCGACGGCGAGCGCTAACAGATCCTCTTCGCTCGCGCCGTCGACGGGGACGACATCGGTGATGCGGGGACGGCCCTCTGTCAGCGTGCCCGTCTTGTCGAACGCGATCGCCTTCAGTGAGCCCAGGTTTTCCAGCGGCGCGCCGCCCTTCACTAGCACGCCGCCGCGCGCCGCCCGCGCGACGCCAGACAGTACCGCGCTGGGCGTAGCGATCGCCAGCGCGCAAGGGCTGGCGGCGACCAACACCGCCATCGCGCGATAGAAGCTGTCGCGGAACGGTTCGTCGACCACGACCCACGCGAACAGCAGGATGAACGAGAGGGCCAGGACCGCCGGCACGAAGATGCGCTCGAACCGATCGGTGAACCGCTGCGTGGGCGACTTCTGCGTCTCCGCCTCGCTCACCATCTTCACGACTTTGGCGAGCGCGCTTTCATTGGAACGCCGCGTGACCTCGATCTCGATCGCGGCACCACCATTGATCGTGCCGGCGAACACCCGCGACGTCGCCTCGACTGCATCGGGCTTCGCGCGCGCCGTCTCGACATTGGCGACGGGTTCCTTGTCGACGGGAATGCTTTCGCCGGTGACGGGAGCCTGATTGATCGCGCTCGACCCTTTAGTGACAAAGCCGTCGGCGGGCAGTCGCTCGTTCGGGCGGACGATCACGACGTCGCCGACCACCAGCTCCTCGACTGGCAGCTCCGTGGTCTGCCCGTCGCGGCGCACCGTCGCCGTTGCGGGCGCAAGTTCGGCCAGTGCCTCGATCGCGCGCTTGGCCCGCCCCATCGCATAATGCTCCAGCGCATGGCCGAGGCTGAATAGGAACAGCAGCAGCGCGCCTTCCGCAAAGGCACCCAGCGCCGCAGCGCCGGCGGCCGCGACGAGCATCAGCGTATCGATCTCGAACTTCTTGAGTTTGAGATTATCGATCGCCTCGCGCAGCGTGAAGAAGCCGCCGAAGACGTAGGCGCCGATATAGAAGGCGGTCGGCAGCCAGTCGGGCACGCCCGCAATCAGCTTCTCGACGGCGAAGCCGATCGCCAGCAGCGCGCCGCACGCCAGCGCGAAGATCAGCTCGGTATAAGGACCGAGGAAATTAGCGTGCGCGTGATCATGACCATCACCCGGTCCGTGCTTTTCCGCGCCTTCGGCATGGCCGCCAGGCCCGTGATCGTGGCCGGCATGGTCGCCGGAGCTGTGATCGTGTCCGACATGGTCGTCGGCCTTATCGGAGCCAGTCCGCTTGCCGGGTTTGACCTTGAGCTTGCTCAGTGCCGCGAGGATCGCCGCTTCGTCGACGCGTTCTTTGTCATATTCGACGCGGACGCTGCCCGAGGCGCTGGCATCCGCCTGCAGCACGCCAGGCATCTGGCACAGAGTCTCGCCGACGGTGCGGGCGCGGCGTTCGTGGCTGATCCCTTCGACCTGCCATGTCGCATGACCATATCGCCCGCTGATCTCGGCACCTGCCGCCCGCACCATGTCGCGCACGCGTGACAGCGGCAGCGCTTCGCCGTCGAAATGGATACAGAGCTTTGCCGGCGTATCGCCATCGGCGGCGAGGACGTGCGCGCGCTCGACGCCGGGCTTGGCGCTCAACGTCGAGACCAGGCGGCCGACACAGGCATCGGCCGCGTCGGGAACCTCGGGCAGAAGGACGGGAATATCGAGTTCGAGCTTTTCGGTCATCACGCCGTCTCCGCGTTGGTCTTGGTTTCTGCCCGCGCATCGCGCAGGATCTCGATGCCGCCTATGATAGCGATAAGAGCGGTGGCCAGGCCGACCAGAAGATCGGGCCAATTCGTCCCCAGCCATAGCACCAGCGCGCCCGCGATCAGAATGCCGCCGTTGGAGATGAAATCGTTGAAGCTGAAGGTCGTCGCGGCACGCAGGTTCACATCGGGCTGTTTGATCCGCTGAAGCAGGCGCAGGCAGATATAATTCACGACCCCGGCAATCGCCGACATGACCATCATGGTGGGACCGATCGGCTCGCTGCCCTGGATGTACCGACGACCGACGTCGAGCAGGATGCCGCCCGCAAAGATGAGCAGCATAATGCCCGACGCCATCGCGGCCCGTGTCTTCCACGTCGGCCCATGACTGAGCGCGACGAGGCTGAGCGCGTACACCGCTGTATCGGAGAGATTGTCCACGCCGTTGGCGATCAGCGCGCTGGAGTCGGCGATCAGTCCGGTTGCGAAGAAACCGGCAGCGATGGCCGCATTGAGGAGCAGAACGATCCACAAGGTCGAGCGCTCACCGCATTTGGCGGAAGAGGTCATCCCATCACCTCTTCAAGCAGGAGAAGACCCAGAAAACCGACGAAAAACATGGCGCTGATGAGCGGGGTGTCGGGCGTCTCATGCGCTTCGGCGAGTAGCTCCTCGGTGACGAGATAAAGCAGCGCCATCAGGCCGAAGCTTAGAAAGCCGGCGATCACTACAGGTGAAAGGGTCGCAATCGGTGTCGCGATCAGTGCACCCAGGGGGAGCAGTATGGCCAGTGTGCTAACTGTCGCTACGACTTTGAGCCGTGATTTGAGCGTTTCGCCGAGCTCCGTCGTCAGCGTCAGCCCAAGGAAGAGCACTTCTAAAGTAAGCGCGATCGTCAGCAGCAAGCCTGCCTTCGCGCCGGCAATAAACGCAAGGCCGAGAACGAGGCCGTCGATCAGGATGTCAAGGCCGATCGCTGCGAGGAGAGCGACAGGACCCTTGAACCGCGCTTCGATGGCCTTGAGGCCCAGCATGGTGCCGACGCCCAGCGAACCGCCGAGCAGGGTTGCGGCAGGAGAGGCCTGATGCATGACCTGTGGCAGGATTTCGGTCGCAGCCGCCGCGAAGACTACGCCGGCAGCCAGGTGCTGCATGGCGCTGACGAACCTGGCGCTTGGCCGCCGCAAGCTGGCCGCGATCGATCCAAGGACGACCGCTAGCACCGGGATGATCGTGTAAAGAAGAACCGTCGGCATGTGCTGCGATCCTCAGTTTCGCTGACAAGCGACGGCTGGACCGTCGCTACGCTCGATGGTGAGAGCGTTTTTGGAAAAGGTCGCGGCGATCCGATCTCCGACATAGGTCAGTCCTTGGGCGGGCGTATCAAGCCGCTCCTGTTTGCCGGTCGGCATGGGCGTCAGCGTGATCGTCAGTCCATCGCCGAGCGTATCGACATGCCACTGCGAGCCATCGCTGCAGCGATAGCGCTGCTCGCCGATCGTGTTCGCATTTGCATTGAACAACTGCCGGCCGGCGGTCGGGTTGGCGTCGCCGGGCTCTTTCGAGCATCCGGCGAGCGCCGCTCCGACGGACAGAAGCAAAATAAGCGGCCAGAGACGCACCCGCGCACTGTCCCGGGCGGACCGTTGTCCCGCCCCAAATCCGAACATTCGGATTGGGGCACACACGAATGTCTGCCGTAGGCGAAACGCGGGGGAGCGCTTCGCCCACGGCGCAGTCCTTCTCACAAGCGACCGATCGGGGACTGATCGCCAGGGTTCCGGGTCGCCTGCGGGGACTGATGAACTTCGGAAGAGCAAAAAGCGCGAAGCAGCGCCATTCAATCGGAACAGCCGCCCACTTCGCGTTGGGCCCACCGGATTATCAGTCATGACCATGGCGCAACTCCTCGGACACTTCGCCCGGAGCCTCGGTCTGAACCGTCGTGTGTTCGATCTCGAACTGCTCGTCGAGCAGTGTGGCGACGGCTTGCCGTACGGTGTTGGCGTCGGCTCCCGCCGTCACTGTTACGTGCACCGTACATGTGCTGTCATCGTCGCTCATCGACCAGACGTGGAGGTCATGGACCCCCGCCACATCCGGTACGCTCGCGATTGCCATCCGCACCTTTTTTAACTCAAGGCCCCTCGGCACGCCCTCCAGAAGCACGTTGGTCGTATCTCGGAGCAAGATCCATGTACTTGCCGCGCTCCGAATAGCGGGAGCAATAGCCAGCGACGGCGTTCCTTGGGTTCGACAGCAGACCTCTTCGGTACGATCTCCCTTGTGTCTGGAGCCATGCTCCAGATGCGCCGGCCATGCGGTCCAGAGCGTCAGGTCGCGCCACTTGGAGTGCCGCCCCGAAACGAGATAGGCCTGTTCAGCGCTCATCGAGGCGTTCCTGGCTTGGAGGCTGGCGCTTCGCCAAGCTCGGCCAGCTCGCCTGTGACGGACGCAGCACCGGCTGACCGTGGCTCTGCGGACGGCGGCAAGTCGGCGGGCCCATACGAACCGTCCCGAAAGGATGGTGCAGAAGGTAGCCGATCGCGAAGACGGGGCTGGAAAAGCTCGCCGCCAAAAAGGCCGAGGTCGCGTGCCTCGGCCCGTCCCATCGCCGCGAGCAGTGCGAAACTGGCGACATAGGCGTCGCGCTGGGCGGTCACGAGCGTCGTCCTGCTGTTGAGGAGCTCTTGTTCGGCATTAAGGACGTCGAGCACATTGCGCGTACCGACCGAGTTTTCGGCACGTACGCCTTCCAGCGCGAGTTCGTTTGCAGACACCGCCGCCTGTGAAGACCGTATCACCCTTTCAGTGGCGCGATGCCGGGTAAAGGCGGCTCGCGTCTCCGCGACCACACGGCGTTCGACGAACACGATCTGCTCCAGCGATTGACTGGAAAGCGCCTGCGCGCGCCTCACCTGAGCAGCGGGCAAGCCGCCTTGATAGAGTGGGATCGTCGCAGAAAGGCCAACGGTTGCGGTTCGCTGCGCCTGCAGAAATGAACGGCCAGGGATCGTGCTGACAAGCGATCCCAAATAGTTGTTGTAGTTGCTTGAGGTGACAGCTGACAGCCGCGGGAGCCGGGCGGCCTCAGCCACGCGGATGTCATAACGGGTCGCCGCGGCATCCGCCTTTGCGGCAACGAGCAAGGGGTTGTTGTCCACTGCCGTTGCGAGCGCTGCCTCGACGGTCCGAGGAAGCCCCGGCAATTCTGGGGGCTGCTCCAGATCATGTGCTGGCACGCCTACGAAGCGTAGATAGTTTTCGAGACTCGTGACCAGCTGCGATTGAGCCAGTTCAAGTTGCCCCCGCGCGAGTTCGAGCCGCGCCTCTGACTGCGCAACATCGGTTCGTGTAAGGTCTCCGATTTGGAAGCGATCCTGCGATGCCCGCTTATTCGTCTCAAGGACGCTGACATTACGAGCGTTCAACTCAACGATAGCGCTGTCGCGGATCACGTCCATGTAGACCGATACGATCGCGGTGAAAACGTCCACTTCGGTCGCTCGAAGGTTGGCACGACCGGAGTCCACGCGCGCATCGGCCGCGCGAATGCCATTCTTGACCCGCCCACCTTGATAAAGCGGAAGCGACAGGTTGGCGGCCGCGTTGGCCGCTCTCAAAGGAGCGGAAAAGCTATTGGCCGATCGAACGACAAACTCTTGGTAGTCGGCCGTCGCCGACAGTGCTGGACGTCCCGCCGCCTTCGCGATCGGTACGCCTTCATCAGTCGCCCGGAGACCCGCACGAGCCCCCGTCAGGCTCGGATTGGTTCGGTAGGCGGCCACGAGCGCTTCTCGCAGCGTATCCGCTCTTGCCGAACCCTCGAGCGTGAAAAGAAGGGCAGCTGCAACCACAGAGTTGGCGATGATTTTCATCTACGCCCCCGTGTAGCCGGCCGCTTCCGCATAGGGGTGTAGCGAGAGATTGTCGTGCCGCGCGCGAGAAATCTGGACAGAGATCGGTTTGTGAGGGCTAGCGCTTCATCCATTCGGCGCCGAACTGGTCCGATGCCAAGCAGTGCTACGATACCGCTGCAGCGCATGTGATGCCTCAGTTCAGTGCCATGCTCGGTTTTCCGGAGCTCAAAACCTTCCTCAACACCCACCAAACCTCGCATGGCAATCTTCCAGGCTACGCTGGCGTTGGGGTCGAACCTAACCACCTTCGCCTGCGCGCCGATCGGCGGCAGCGATCGGATGCGGGTCTTATGCTCCAACTCCAGGACGGACCCGAGCGCCGCTTCACCTTTAAGTGTCACAAACGGGTGCCAGTCTCGGTAATGATTGAAGTCGGACAGCACGCGCCAGACGCGGCCGACCGGCACCGGGAGAGCCAGAGAACTGTCCACCTCGAACAAGCTGTCCTCCTACGCGGCAGGGCTGGATTGAGGATAAAGCGATGAAGCGCCACCGATTACCTCGATGGCCTCCACCGTAATCAAGCCAATGCCGGTGATGTCTGCCAACTGGGCCGCGAAGGCGCGGACGCGCGCCTCGTCCTCGACGATTTCGATCACGACAGCGCGGTCGCTCTCAAGAACGTGGCGCTGGTGCATATGCACCGACTGGCCGAACCCTATCAGCGCTTCCAAGATTGTTACGCCAGCCAGTCCGGCATCTTTTGCCCTCGCTGCAATCTCCTGGAACACCTTGCGATCGCCGAAATAGGCCGACTCGTCGGTGTAGATGCGGAGCAGTTTCGTCTGCATGCTCATCTCTCCATCACTCATGAACCGGCTCTGCGTCCGGCTGTTTGGTTGATCGCCGTGCTGACATGCGCTCGCCCGCACCGAGCACGACCTTGGCGATGGCAGGCAGCACGAGCAGTGTGAGGATGGTGGCGGCGATGAGCCCACCGATTACAGTCGTGGCAAGTGGCTTTTGCACTTCGGCACCGGTGCCGTGGGCAAGCGCCATCGGCACGAAGCCGATTGCGGGCACGAAGCCGGTCATGATGACGGCCCGCATCTTCTCGGCCATGCCGTGGCGGATCGCCTCCGCTATCGGCTCCCCGGCTTCGCTCCGTTCGCGGATCGCGGACATCACCACGAGTCCATTCAGGACCGCGACGCCGGCGAGGCAGATGAACCCCACCGCCGCCGACACCGAAAAGCTGATGCCCGTCAGCACGAGCGTGAATACACCACCCGCGAGCCCCAGCGGCACCGCCAGGAACACCGCTGCTGCGCGGCCGAACCCGCCCAATGCCATGTAGAGCAGTCCGAAGATTACCAGGAAGCACAACGGCACGACGATCGACAGCCGCTTCGACGCGGCGGCCAGGTTTTCGAACTGACCACCCCATTCCAGGTAGTAACCCGCGGGCAGCTTGACCTGCGCGATCTTCGCCTGCGCTTCCTGGACGAACGAGCCGGCATCGCGCCCGCCGAGGTTGACCTGAACGACGACGCGGCGCTTGCCGTTCTCCCGGCTGATCTGGTTCAGCCCCTCAGTCAGCCGGATTTGCGCGACCTGCGCGAGCGGCACCTGGGCACGCGGCCGTCCCTCCACTTCGGGCAGCAGAACGGGAAGCACCCGAATGTCGTCAAGGTTGGCTCGTGTCGCCTCCGGCACGCGCACGGTGACATCGAAACGCCGGTCGCCCTCGTACACCAGCCCCGATTCGCGGCCACCGAGCCCTGCCGCAACGGTATCCGCAACGTCGCGAACTGTGAGGCCATATCGTGCGATCGCCGCCCGATCGAGTCTCACGTCGAGCGCCGGCGCGCCGCCAACCTGTTCGGCCTTGACGCTCGCCGCCCCAGGTATCGTCTGGAGCACCCGCACCATCTCATTTGCGGTCAGCGCCATCTTGTCGAGATCGTCCCCGTAGAGCTTGATCGCGACATCGCCGCGGACACCGGCGATCAACTCATTGAAACGGAGCTGGATGGGCTGACTGACCTCATAGAGGTTCCCGAGCAAACCGCCGGTTGCCTTCTCAATTTTCGCGACCACGTCGGCTTTGGTCGTACCCTCAGCCCACTCCTCCTTCTCTTTCAGGATGATGAAGCCGTCAGATACGTTTGGCGGCATAGGGTCGCTCGCAACTTCTGCGGTGCCGGTCTTGGAAAACATCAAGGCGACTTCCGGAACCTTCATCACCGCTTCCTCAACCTTGCGTTCCATCGCCAGCGACTGATCGAGGCTAACCGAGGGCACGCGCGTCGATGCGAAGGCGAGATTCTTCTCGTCGAGCTGGGGAATGAACTCCGAGCCCAGCAAGCCAAAGGCGGGAAGCGCGGCCAGGAAGAAGGCCAGCCCACCGAGAATGAACGGCCACGGGCGCGCGATCGCCTTGTCGAGCAATGGAAGGTAGCGGTCCTTGGACTTGCGGATAAGCCACACGTCCTTTTCCGCGACTTTGCCGCGGATCATGATTGCTACCAGGGCCGGCACCAGCGTGATGGCGAGGATGAACGCCGCCACGAGCGCGAGCATGATGGTGATCGCCATCGGCGAGAACGTCTTGCCCTCGGTGCCTGTAAACGTCAGCAGCGGAGCAAAAGCGAGCAAGATGATCGCCTGACCGTAAACAGTTGGCCTGATCATTTCCTGAGCGGCGCGCATCGTCTCCTCAAGCCGCTCCCGGAGCGACAGCAGTCGTCCTTCATGTTCTTGTCGATGCGCCAATCTGGCGAGACAGTTTTCGATGATGATGACCGCGCCGTCCACGATCAGACCGAAATCGAGCGCCCCCAGGCTCATCAGGTTGCCGGGCACGTTGAACGCATTCATTCCCATCGCCATCATCAGGAACGAGAACGGAATTACCAGCGTCGCGATCACCGCGGCGCGCCAGTTGCCAAGCAGCAGGAACAGCGACGCCGCGACAAGAATTGCGCCTTCGGTCAGGTTGCGCTGGACCGTAGCCACCGTGGCCCCGACCAGGGCGGCGCGATTCAGCACCACCTTTACCTCGACGCCCGGCGGCAGCGTCTTTGCTACCTGATCGAGCTTCGCAGTTGCCGCTTCAGCCACGACCCGGCTGTTCTGGCCAATCAGCATCAGCACTGTGCCGATGACCGCTTCCCGGCCGTTCATGCTCCCGGCACCTGTCCGCAGATCGCCACCGACACGAACGTTCGCAATCTGGCCGATCGTGACCGGCGTACCGCCCCGTGTCGCGGCGACGGCGTTGCGGATTTCGTCCACAGTCCGCACGCGGGAGTCGACGCGCACAAGGTACGCTTCACCACCCCGGTTGTAGTAATTCGCGCCGACCGCAAGATTGGCATTTTCGAGCGCCTGGCCAAGCTCGCTGTACGAAACGCCGAAAGCGGCGAGTTTCGTCGGATCCGGTTCGACAACGAACGTCTTGGCATAGCCGCCGATCGAGTCGACCCCGGCAATACCCTTCACTGACCTAAGCTGAGGGCCAATAATCCAGTCTTGAACGGTGCGCAGGTAGCTTGCCTTCGTAACCGCATCGGTCAGCCGTTCGCCTTCAGGCGTCAGATAGCTGCCGTCAGGCTGCCAGCCGGGCTGGCCGGCTACCTTCTTCGCTCCCTTGCCGTCGGGATTGGCATAGCCAACAGTATACATGACGATCTCGCCGAGGCCGGTCGACACCGGTCCGACCTGTGGCTGCACGCCGTCCGGCAGGTTCTCGGTTGCCTGGCGCAGGCGCTCACCGACCTGTTGGCGTGCGAAATAAAGGTCGGTGCTGTCGGTGAAGATCGCGCTGACCTGGCTGAAGCCGTTGCGCGAGATCGAGCGCGTGGTTTCAAGCCCTGGAATGCCTGCAAGCGCGATTTCAACCGGATAGGTGACGAGCTTTTCGATTTCGACCGGCGAAAGCCGCGGATCGATCGTATTGATCTGAACCTGATTGGTGGTGATATCGGGCACCGCGTCGATCGGCAGCTTGGTCAGCTGCCAGAGGCCGAGGCCACCGATGACGAGGAAAAGGGCGAGCACCGTCCAACGTAAGCGGACGGAGAGCGCCATGAGATTGGCGATCATGATCTATTCTTCCTCGCCCGCGCCCTTGCCGAGTTCGGCCTTGAGCAGGAATGCGTTCTTGGTTGCGATCTGGCTGCCCGGTGACAGACCCTTGACGATCTCGACCCGGCCGTTGCTTCGCTGGCCAATCGTGACGCTCTGAGCACGAAAGCCCTTGGCCGTTCGTACGAAGACGACGTCACGGCCCTCAAAGCTTTGCACGGCATCGTCCGGAACCACGATACTGTTCGATATATCGCCGCGGCTCGGCAGTAGCCGCACGCGGACCGCTAGCCCCGGCTGAAGCGAGCCTGGCACGTCCAGAACAGCGGTTGCTGAACGAGTCTCATTATTCAGGCCGGGGGTGACTGCCCGAACGCGTCCTTCTACCGTCCGTCCATCGGGCAATTCGACGATCGCCCGATCACCCGGCGACAGGCGCTGCGCGTCAGCGGGGCCGACCGCTGCCTCGATCTGGATCTTGGCTGGATCTGCGACCCGGAAGAGCTCGGTCTCCGGTTGCACGAATGCGCCAAGGCTGACGTTTTCCGCGGTGACGCGCCCTGTGATGGGGCTAGCGACGATGACGCTGCGACCGTCACGTGCGACGTTCGCAGCGCCAGCCGCCACTTGTGCCCGCCGCGCTTCAGCGGCGGCGGAAGTTGCTTCGGCTTGGGCCTGCTCGAGATCGACCCGCGCCGACACCTTCTGCCGAAAAAGATACTGTTCGCGCGCCAACGCTTTCTGCGCCAGATTTGCCTTCGCCGCTGCCACCGTGCGATCCGCTGCGAACTGTGCCGCCTCCCGGCTTTCGACCAGCGCGAGGGTTTCGCCTGAACGCACCGGGTCACCGAGGCGCTTGAAGATGCGCGTGACCGCTCCGCCCGCGCGGGCCGTCACAATCGCTTCCCCGGTCGGTGAGGCCGCCACGAGGGCTTGGCTGACGATTTCGGCGCCTAATCCGCCCGGGCGCACAACTTCAGTTACGATGCCGGCCTGCTGCATGCCCTGTGCCGTCATCGCCAGGGTGTCCGGAACCTTTTCCTCGGCAGGCGCCGCGGCTTCGGTCGTGTTGGCGGCCGCCTCGTTGGCTGCCGGGCCGTCCGCGCTACAGCCGGCCAAGCCAATGCCGCCGATCGCAGCGAGAAGCGCTACTCTAGCGGCGCCGCCAAGCAGGCGCTTATCTTGAGGGATCATAGACAATCTCCGAGGGATGGGGGGGCAAAGCAGAGCGAGCCAGCAAAGCTCGAGCATATTGCGGTCAGATGGGAGACGAGAGGGCGTACGTTCATGTCGCATGTCACCGCTCGCCGGCGACCGGGGCGGGCGTCGTCAATCGCTGCAGTCGCGCCTCGGCATCATGGTAGGCGGCAAGGGCATCGACATAGGCCTGCCGCGTCTGGGACAGCGTCCGCTCCGCGTCGAGCAGGGCGATCTGATCGAATTTGCCCTGCGAGTAGCCGACGCGCGCAATACGAGCTGACTCCGCCGCAGCATTCAAGGCCGGGCCGCCCGTCGCGCGAGCGGTGGCAGCTGCATTCGCGAGCTCGGTTTGGGCACGCGCGATCTCTTGCCGCGTGTCCAGAGCCACCAGGTTCCTGAGCGCCTGTGCCTGGGTCTGCTCCGCCCTGGCTTGGCTGACGAAGGCGCGGCCATTGTTGAAAATGGGTATTGGTATGCTGACGCCGACGACCGCAGCGGTATCGTTGGTCTGTTCCAGGCGACGCGCTCCAGCGCTGATGGTAACGTCAGGGACGCGCAACGAGCGGGCCAATCGAACCTGCGCATCTGCGGTGCGGACGTCGGCCGTGGCAGCCACAAAAGCGAGCGTCGCCTCCACTTCTGTCGGTAGCGACGGTCCGTAGAGGCTCGCCACCTGATCGAACCAACCTCGATCCAGCGAGCCGGTGATCGGCCTACCTGTGAGAGCGGCGAGGTTGCTGCGCGCCGCCTGCACCTGTCGCGCAGCACTGTCGGCCGCGACTTGCGCATTGATGCGAAGGACGTCGGCGCGCTGCTGCTCGATGGGCGAGGCCGCTCCGGCCCGGACCCGCTCGCTCGCAATACGCAGCGCGTTCGCGGCAATCGTGGCCTGCTCCCCCAAGACCTCGGTGCGGCGTTCGGCGGCGGCTGCTTCTACGTAGAGTTGGGTGATTCGGAGACGGAGATCCGCGATTGCGATGGCCGACTGGATCTCGGCCCGAGTCAGCCGCGCGTTGGCGAGCGCTACGCGCGCGCTCCTCTTTCCGCCGAGTTCAAGCGGCAACGCCAAACCGACAGTCGTCTCGGAGCTCCGGAGACCCTTATAGATGCCAGTTCCGGCCACATTTTCGGTGGTCGCCTGGATTTCTGGATTAGGCCTGAGGCCGGCAACCGACCTAGCCGCTGTAGCGGCGCGAACGCCGGCAGTAGACGCCTCAAGGGAAGGGGAGGCAGCCCCGCCCTGCGCAAGAGCCGACTCAAGTGTGATCACGTCGCCACCAGCAGGCGGCGCCGTTGGCACCCCTGACAAGGGCGCCGTCTGCGCGTGCGCGATACCCGCGCACGACGCCGCGGCCAAAAGGGCCGCGATGAAACGTTGCATGTAGTAAACTCCTGGCGAATCAACCGCGACCGTTTCGACACGGCCTTGCGAGACTCGTCAGGCTATGGGGGGTCGTAATCCTGGGTTGGTCGTTGCCGATGTGAAAAGGCTTACAGCATCGAGCACGCCAACCGTCGACGTGACAAGGGCGGGCTGGGGCGCCTTGGTCGCAGCCGGCTCGCCGAATTGATGACCGTGGCAACCACCATGGTGATGAGCATACCCCTTCTCACTATCGGAGGGGACCTGATCACGATCTCCAGTGCTGTGGCCAAACTGCATCGCTTCAGTCGTGCTGAGGCAACGCACCGGTTCGGTGGCATGTGATACCGAGCCGATCACGAACGAGAGCGCCGCCGCCAGGAGCAAGAGCATAAAGCTCAGCCGCCGGGCCGCACGCGTCCAGCCTTGCCCATCGGGGCCTTCAGCAAGGAGCGCGCGCGACAACATGTTTGGTTCGAAATACCTGTATCGGATCTTCGGTAAGCCGCCTATGCACCTTGAAGCCACTTCAGGGTCAAGCGAAAAAGCTCGTCTCGGCTCGGATCAGGCAAAAATATTTTGGAGCGACTATGAGAATCGGCGATCTCGCACGCGAAACTGACACCCGCGTAGAGACGATACGCTGGTATGAAAAGGCGGGCCTCTTACCCGAACCTTCTCGCACAAGCGGAAACTATCGCGTTTATGGCCAGGTGGAACTGACCCGGCTCAGCTTCATTCGAAGAGCCCGCGACCTTGGCTTCTCGCTTGATCAGGTGCGAGCGTTGCTCGTTCTTGCGGGCAACCAAGATAGCGCCTGTGATTCCGTTCATGAGAATGCACGGGCCCATATCGCGGAAATCGACCGGAAGACAGCCGACCTCGCTGGGCTGCGTCAGGAACTCGTCAAGCTCAGCGATTCGTGTGGGGGCGGGAGCGTCGCGGACTGTCGGATTCTCGAAGTTTTAGGCCCTTTAGCCAGAGTGCACCGGCCTGTCGCTCCGACTACGAAGAGGAGGCCATCTCCGGCGCTTTAGCTGATCGGCTTCGATGGTGCAGGTCGGCAAAAGTGGACACCTTTCCGTGGCTAAGCTTCACGTGTACCAAGCTATCATCAACGTTCACTGCTTCCACGCATGTTGGAAATGGAGATCGGGCAGTAACGCCGCACGGGCTGGAATCGTCAAAGGGAGTCAATCCGACATGCGCGTCCCAATTCGGTCAGCATCAGGTTTCGCTCTCCTGCTGTCTACGGCGTGCATGGGCCCGATCTCTCGTCCTCAACCTGCGGCAGGACCGGTCTATGACCACGTACCTTGCAGCACGCCAGGTTCTCGACCCGAGCAGCCAATCGATCTCGGAAATCGCGACGCTACTTCGGCGGAAGCGCAGACTCGAGCATCGGCGGCTGTCAGTGAAACTTGCGTCGTTGAACGGCGGCTAGGGTCCAGATTGCACTGATCAACACGTTCACTTGAGCATGATGGTCAACGACCCGTCCGTGCTCGCCCGAATGCTGCCGGTGATGGCCGCGACCGCAGCGATTGGTGGGATGCCGGGCGAAGGCACTGTGACCCGGTCGCCAGCGCAGTGTTGATCGGGGGCATGTCGACGACCATCCGGCACCTCGATCAACGTGCTGGTAGTGTCGATCGTCGGCGATTTCGGCCTAGAACGAGGGCCTGTCCGGTCATCTTGGAGCCACATCATTGAGTCTTTAAGAGGCTCTCGCCGGATCGCGGTAGGCGGGCGGCCGAAGTCCATCTAAAGACGACCAACAGCGTTGAACCCCAATGCACGTCGACGGCAGCCCCGGTGCCCAATCTTAGGATCGTCACGAGCACGAAGGTTGTTATGACACAAGGCTGACGAATACATCTCGACGTGATGGCACGCCGACCCCGACTGAGTTCAAACACGGCTTATCCGTTCACCTGGAAGCAAACAGAATGAAATCCGACATGGCCGAGCGCGCAAAGCTTTGCTTCCACGATGTGGTCCTTCGTCCTGATCCGTCGCGCACCGTAGTTCGACCGTTCGAGCCGGGCTATCCGCGCGGTTTCGATGACGGTGCCACGCGCACTCAGGAAACGGTCGATTTCATCCTCGCGCTCGACGAGGCGGAGCTTACCCGCCAGCTGGAGGGCGTCACCGCGTCGCTCGACCAGAACCATCGGGACGTCGATGCAACACTCCGGCGCCGTTTCGACGAGATGGCGGGACGCTTTGACGGGGCCGATAGGTGCGACGACGCCCGTCGGCGGCTGATCGGGGCGTATTTCCTGCAGGAATACGCTTACGAGGGGGCGGCGCTGTTCAACCCGAGCGCGGTGCTCCATCCCGACCAGGTCGACATGGCCGATGGCGCGGTCCGTTTCCTCCTTTCGCTGCGCGGAATCGGCGAAGGCCACCTCTCCTCCGTCACCTTCCGCACGGGCCGGTGGACGCCGGGAGGCACCCTGGTGATCGACGATCCTGGGTCGGTGTCGGTGCCGCCAATCATCGATCGGGCTGACACGAATGACGCCTCGGTCCGGCTCCACTGCGGCGGTAGCCGGACGGTGTCCGAAACGGTATTGTTCCCCGTCCTGCCGAGCCAGCGGCAGGGCATCGAGGATCTAAGGCTCGTCCGCTTCGACGAGGGCGACGGCGTGTTCGCCTATCACGGCACCTATACCGCCTTCAGCGGTGCCGAAGCACGATCGGAGCTGCTGACCACCAGCGACTTCCGCACCTTCGAGATGCGCGCGCTCACCGGCGACGCCACGGGCGGCAAGGGAATGGCGCTGTTCCCCCGGCGGGTAGACGGCCGTTTCGCGATGCTGGGTCGCCACGACAACAAGAACATCTGGCTGCTAACATCCGACGACATTCTCGCTTGGAGTGGTGGCTCCAAGCTGATCGAGCCGCGCTATCCGTGGGAGTTCGTGCAGATGGGCAATTGCGGTTCGCCGATCGAGCTGGACGAAGGCTGGCTGGTCCTGACGCACGGGGTCGGGACTGTCCGCAACTACTGCATCGGCGCGTGCCTGCTCGACAAGGACGACCCGTCCAAGCTGCTGGCGCGCACGCCGCGTCCGGTCTTGGCACCCAGCGTCAAGCAGCGCGACGGTTACGTCCCCAACGTCGTCTATAGCTGCGGCGCGCTCGCGGTCGGCCGCGACCTGATGCTCCCCTATGCTGTCGCCGACAGCTTCACTGCGTTCGCGAGCGCGTCGATCGACGATCTGCTCGCCGCGATGGAATGATCTTGGGGCAATAAGGCGGCGATTGCGGTGCCGTGAAGGTGATCGCGTCCGAGCATCTGATTGAGGTCGACCGGAAGATCGACCATCTCCAGTCGCTGCGGCGCGAACTCGCGGCCGCGGTGTCGAGCTGCGCGGGACGGCCCGTTGCGCAATGCCGCATCCTGGAGGCGTTCCCGCCGACACCGGAGCTACATAAGTTTTACATAATAAATGTTATCGGACTAATAGATTACTGTTCGAGAACAAGGGCTTAAGGGCATCTAGCGTCCGATAGGCTGCACACGTCATCGGTCCCCTATGGCTCCCAAGACCGTTGGTCCTTCGGTAGCATATCATCGGGATCGTGTACCGCAAGCCGGTCGACGCTCGTCAGGTTGGCGCTGAATACGACGAGGTTGGAACCGCCGGCATGATGGGTCGACGGGAACAACAGGCCAGCAGCGCCCGACCGGATCGCCTCGTCGCCGAGCTGCCACGACGGCGGCACCTTGTGCTCGACGCGCGCGATCCAGCGCCAGTCGCAGGTCCAGTCCGCCCACTGCGCTGCCCAATAGTCCGGATCGTAGCCGGCGGACAGGTCGACGACATCGGTCAGATCGAGCTCATAGGCTGCAAGCGTCGCCGGCCGAGGCAGGCTCGATCCCTGCTTGTACTCGGCCAGCGCCGTCTCCGGCTCCGCCGAGAGGTAGAGCGCCTCGACGCCTGGCCGGTTGAAACGTCCGCCTGCGCTCGCGGCCCCTGCCCCGCTGAGCGGCAGGTAGGACCATTTTGGCGTGAGATAACGATAGAAATGCCGTAACCCGACCCTGGCGCGCAGCACGGCTAGCCGTTCGCGCCGTCAACGAGCTCCGAAAGGTGCGCCATCACGGCATCCGCGTGACCGCCGGCGACGAGTTCGGCAGCCGTCTGACGTTTGAGGGTGACGATCGGCTCGTTCCTGAACCAATAGATTGCCTGCTCCATGTCGCCGGTCAGTTCGCCCGCGGCCAAGATCACGCGCACCATGTCGCGCAACCGATCCTGGAGCCGCTCCGACGCGGGATTGGCGAGCGTATTGCGATGGACTCCCGCAATCTCCGCCAGCCGCGATAGCTGAACCCCGAGCGCCTGCGCGACCCGCTTTGGCGATATATACGGCGTTCTTGGCTCCTGCAGGCTCGCGACGAAGCCGGACGCCAACCGGGTGGCGCGTTGCTCATCGACAAGGAAGGCCGTCGCCATCTCGCATCTCCGCTGGAACGATGCACAATATATGCACATTCGTTCGACTGTCAAGGATCGCGGAGGTGCCGGGTTATTCTCCGGTCCCGACTGCCGCGCATAGGCGCTTACGGTCACATCGGGCGTGCGCAGACTACGGGCGACACGGATTTGTGCGGTTGCCGTGTTGACGTCGGCGGTCGCCGCAGCAAGTGCCAACGTCCCTTCAACGTCGACCGAAGTCTGCGGGCCGTAGCCGGATATTCGGTCGAACCACGCGCGGTCCAAGGGACCGGTGATTGGCTGACCGATCAGCGCGGTAAGGTTGAACCGTGCGGCCTGCGCCTCTCGTGCGGCGCTCTCGGCTGCGACCTGCGCATTGATCCGAAGCACCTCGGCCCGTTGCTGCTCGATCGGGGATGCCGCGCCAGCAGTGACACGCTCGGATGCTATGCGAAGCGCATTGGCGGCAATTCCGGCCTGCTCACCCAGCACCTCGGCCCGTCGCTCGGCTGCGGCAGCTTGCACGTAGAGCTGCGTGATCCGTAGCCTCAGGTCAGCGATCGCGATCGCCGATTGTATCTGCGCACGGGTTAAGCGGGCGTTGGCGAGCGCAACGCGCGCAGGGCGTTTGCCACCAAGCTCTAGCGGAACGGCGACGCCCACGGTCGTTTCCGCGCTGCGCAAGCCCTGATAAGGCCCGGTCCCGACGACATTTTCGGTTGTCGCCTGGACTTCCGGGTTAGGGCGCAAGCCAGCAACGGTGCGGGCCGCGGTCGCGGCCTGCACGCCTGCGGTTGCGGACCCGAGAGACGGGGACGCTGCGCCGCCCTGTGATAGCGCGGTATCTAAAGTGAGTATGTCCCCGGTCGGGGCCGGCGACGAGGACGTGCCCGTTTCGGGGACAGTCTGCGCCTGCGCGATCGACGCGCATGACGTTACGGCCAATAAGGCCGCGATGACACGGTGCATGAATGATGGACTCCTGACGAACCTGAAAGCCCGCCGGACCAGTGGCCGGCGGGTAGGGGGTTCGTCAGGCTTGTGGCGGTCGCAGTGCGGGGTCGGACGGCGCGCGCGCCATGCGACTGTAATCCCAAGCTAGCGGCTGAACACGCATCACGCCCATCGGCACAACCGTATCGGCCGTCACTGGTGCCGCGATATGGTGTCCGTGGCATCCGGCATGGTGGTGAGGGTAGCCTTTGCCCGAATCGGCGGGCACCTGGTCAGAATCGCTGATGCTGTGGTCCAGCGATTCTGCCGCCGTTGCCGCGACACACGTCACGCTCTCACGCGCATGCGCGGCCGATCCCAGGCCCAACGACATGGCGAGCATGAGAAACAGAAAAAAGGCGGACAGCCGTCGCATCGTTCGCGTCCCTAGCACCTATCGATTAAGATGTAACGACGGTATCGCCCGCTCGGGTATCGTACGCCTGTTTTCATACAATTCGACCCGCGCCGACCGACTGATCTGAAACCCGCCCCACAGTGCAAGCCGACAGGTCGCTGCGGTCGTGTCCGTGGTCGGAGCGCGTCACAATTCTGCTGCCGGAGCGGCGCCCGCTTCGACTGGCAATCGCCTCGTCCGACGACCCGCCATCAAGCGCGCGGTCCATGCTGTGATTGCCGGCAACACCAACAGAGTCAGCGCCGTCGAGGTGATAAGGCCGCCAATAACCACGGTTGCCAATGGCCGTTGCACTTCGGCGCCAGTTCCGGTCGCGAGCGCCATCGGCACAAAGCCGAGCGATGCTACCAAGGCGGTCATCAATACGGGCCGCACCCGCTCCATTGCGCCATCGGCAATAGCCTGATCGTCATCGTCGCCCTCCTCGCGGCGTTTGCGGATCGCGCCCGTCATCACGAGCCCGTTAAGAACCGCCACGCCCGACAGGGCAATGAAGCCGACTGCCGCGGTGATAGAGAACGGGATACCGCGCAACAGCAGGGCAAACACGCCGCCAGCTAGGGCCATCGGCACCGCCGAGAACACGATCGCCGCGGGGATGAAGCCGCCAAGCGCCATGTAGAGCAAGGCGTAGATCGCGACGAAACAGATCGGCACCACGATCATCAGCCGGAGCCGCGCGGATTGCAGGCTTTGAAAGGTGCCGCCCCACTCCGTATACATGCCGGCGGGAAGCTGCATCTGCCCGATCTTTGCCTGCGCCTCCTCGACAAACCCGCCAAGGTCGCGACCCCGCACGTTGACCTGAACGATAACCATGCGCTTGCCATTCTCGCGACTGATCTGGTTCAGCACCTCGGTATAGCTGAACCGTGCGACCTCGCGCAGTGGGATCGAACGTGCGGGCTGGCCGTCGATCGCTGGCAGCATGACGGGAACGGAGCCAAGCGTATCGACATCATCGCGCTGCGCGTCGGGGAGCCGGACCACGACCGAAAAGCGCCGATCGCCCTCAAACAGCAAACCCGCCTCGCGGCCGCCTAGTGCGGCCGCAACGGTGTTTGCTACCTCCTCGATGGTCAGGTCGTAGCGAGCAACCGCCTGGCGATCGATCTTTACATCGAAGGTCGGCGCACCATCGGTCTGCTCGGCGCTTACGTCGCCGGCGCCGGGGATGGTGCGAACGGCCGCGGCGATCAGCCGGGCTTGCTTGGTCATCTGGTCCAGATCGTCGCCGTAGAGCTTGATTGCCACGTCTGACCGGACGCCGGCGATCAACTCGTTGAATCGCATCTGGATCGGCTGCTGGATCTCCGTCCGGTTGCCGATCAGCGGCTTCATGCGCTCCTCGATGCGGCGCAGGATGTCTTCTTTGCTATGAACATCGGCGGGCCACTCGCTGGCGGGCTTGGGGATGACGTAGGTGTCCGAGGCGTTGGGTGGCATTGGGTCGGTGCCGAGATCGGCGTTGCCGTTTTTGGAGAAGACCAGCGCCACCTCCGGCAACGTCTTCAGCGCGTTCTCGATCTGGAGCTGCATCTGCGTCGATTGATCGATCGATGCGGAAGGCACGCGGAAGTTGGTGACGGTGATGTCCTTCTCGTCGAGCTGCGGCATGAACTCTTCCCCAAGGAGTCCGAAACACAGCACGGCAGCGGCGAACACGCCGAGGCCACCTACAATAAAGGGCATAGGCCGATGGATGGCCTTGGAGAGCACCGGGGCATACTTTTGCTTGAACCAACGGATCGGCCGCACCTCCGTCTCGCTGACGCGTCCCGAGATTACGATGGCAATCATCGCTGGCACGAACGTGATGGACAGCACGAAGGCGCTCGCCAGTGCGACCATCAACGTGATCGCCATCGGCGCAAAAGTCTTGCCCTCGACGCCTTGGAAGGTGAGCAACGGGACAAAGACGAGGAAGATGATCGCTTGGCCATAGACCGTGGGCCGGATCATCTCTTGCGCAGCGCCTATGACCTCGCTGAGCCGCTCTTTTAGGGTGAGTAGCCGGCTTTCATGCTCCTGCCGTTCTGCGAGCCGTCGCAGCGCATTCTCGACGATGATGACCGCGCCGTCGACGATCAGGCCGAAGTCGAGCGCCCCAAGGCTCATCAGATTGCCCGACACGCCGAGCCCGTTCATGCCGGTCGCCGTCATCAGCATGGTGATAGGAATCACTGCGGCGGTGATGAGCGCGGCACGCACGTTGCCGAGCAACAGGAACAGCACGACGATGACGAGAAGCGCACCTTCGACAAGGTTCTTCTCGACGGTCGCGATGGTCGCGTTGACGAGCTTGGAGCGGTTATAAACCGCCTCGGCGAAAACGTCGGGTGGAAGGGTCTTGTTTATCTCGGTCAGTTTCCCGGCGACGCTGGTCGCGACGATGCGGCTGTTCTCGCCGACGAGCATCAGCACGGTCGATATGACTGCCTCCGACCCCATGCGACTACCGGAGCCGGTGCGCACCGCGCCTCCGATCACGACCTGGCCCACGTCCTTCACCCGCACGGGCACGCCGTTGCGGGTGGCGACGACGGCCTCCTGAATGTCCTCAATCGATTTCAGACGCGCGTCGGCGCGGACAAGAAAACTCTCGCCGGCGCGGCGCACATAGTTCGACCCGGCGGACAGGTTCGCCCGCTCCATCGCGTTCGCCAACTCGGTGATCGAGAGGCCGTAGGAGGCAAGCGCATTGAGATTGGGTTCGATCAGATATTGTTTGACGTAGCCGCCGTTGGAATCGACGCCGGCGACACCTTTCACGGTGCGCATCTGGGGCCGGATGATCCAGTCCTGCACGGTGCGCAGATAGGCGGCCTTGGCGAGTTCGGTGGTCAGCCGCTCGCCCTCGGGGGTGAGATAGCTGCCGTCCGACTGCCAGCCAGGTTTCCCGTCGATGGCCTTCACGCCCCTGCCGTCGGGATGGCGGAAGGCGATCGAGTAGAAGAAGATCTCGCCAAGGCCTGTGCTGAGCGGGGCAAGGATGGGCTGGACGCCTGCGGGCAGGCTTTCCTTGGCCTGCGCGAGCCGTTCGGTGACTTGCGCCCTCGCGAAGTAGATGTCGGTCGCGTCGGTGAAAACGGCCGTCACTTGAGCGAAACCGTTACGCGAGAAGGAGCGCGTCATTTCCAAACCGGGGATACCGGCGAGCGCCGTTTCGACCGGGAACGTCACCTGCTTCTCGATGTCGACGGGGCCGAGCGTCGGCGCAAACGTGCTGATCTGCACCTGCCGGTTGGTGACGTCGGGCACGGCGTCGATCGGCAGCTTCGTGATTTGCCACCCGCCGATGCCGACAATAACAAGGGTGAGAAAGGCGACAAGCCAGCGCAGATGCACCGATGTCGAAAGGATGCGCTCGATCATCCCTCACCTCCCTCGTTCTTCTCCAGCTCGGCCTTGAGCAGGAAGGCGTTGATGGTGGCGATCGGCGTGCCGGCGGCGAGGCCGTCGGCGACGGCGACCATGCCGCCCGACCGACTGCCGATGCGGATCGGCTGCGCCTTGAAGCCGCTGCGCGTGCGAACGAACACCACGGTTTGATCACCGAGCGTTTGCACCGCGTCCTGTGGGATCATCACGCCGCTCTTGGTCGCCCCGCCACTGGCGAGGATGCGCGCCTGGACGAGCTGGCCGGGGGATAGCGTGCTGGTTCCTGCGGTCGGGGTCACGACCACCGTTGCGGTGCGCGACTGCGGGTCGACGACACCCGTTGCCGAGCGGACGCGACCCTCGATCGATCGGCCGTCGCTGGTGGTCAGCTCCACACGGTCGCCCGTGCGGACACGCCCAGCGTCGGCGGGTGGCACGCTCGCGGTAATCTGGAGCCTGCGCGGATCGGCGACCCGGAACAGCTCGGTTTCAGCCGCGACGAACTGGCCGAGATTGGCCGCGGCGCTCGTCACGCGCCCCGACACGGGGCTGACGACCGCAACGGAGCGGCCGTCACCGGATACCCGCGCCGCGCCGGCTGCGGCGCTGGCGCGGCGCGCGTCGGCTTGTGCCACCGCAAAGTTCGCCTGGGCGGTCTCGAAGTCGGCGCGAGGACTGACACCTTGGGAAAATAGCGTGCGCTCGCGTGCGAGTTGGCGCGAAGCGAGTGTCACCCGCGCCGACGCGGCGGAGCGATCGGCCGCAATCTGCGAGGCGTCGCGGCTCTCGACCAGGGCGAGCGTCTGCCCGGCGCGGACAGGATCACCAATCGCCAAAAAGATGCGCGTGACAGTACCGGGGGCGCTCGCGGTCAGCACCGCCTCGGCATCCGGCGTGGAGCCGACCGTGGCCGATGCGAGGATCGCCGCGTCCAGCTCGCCGGACGCGGCAGGCGCGACCGTGATCTGCGACATCGCAACCGCCTGTGGGGTCATTGCCACCGCGCTCGCGGGCGTGGCCGGCGCCGTCGTTTGTATAGGCGCGGGTGCCAGCACCGGTGATTGGGTCAGGCGCGCGGCTCCAAAGCCGAGCGCAGCGGCAGCGACCAGCCCGATGGCGGCGCCGGTGTAGAGGCGATTTCTATCGGTCATTGGACCGGTTCTCCGGTGATGGTGAGGCCCTGTAGGCGGGCGAGAGTGGCGCGGGCGTCGAGGCGGCTCGCCTGGGCATCAAGGACGGTGCCGCGGGCGAGGCCGAGACTGCGCCGCGCCGCAATGAGTTCGATCAGCGGTGACTTGCCCGCCTCGTAAGCGATCCGGGCAAGCCGGTAGCCCTCGTTGGCGGTCGCAAGCGTCCGTTCGGTCGCCGCAGCGCGCTGATCGGCCGCCTCGACGAGCGCCAGCCCGGCGCGCACGCCAGTTTCAGCATCGAGGCGTGCTGTGGCCGCTCGCGCTTCGGCACCTTGAAGCTCGGCACGCGCGGCGGCGATGTTGCCGCGGTTGCGATCAAAGAAGGGCAGCGGGACTGCGATGCCGGCGACGACGGCTGGGCCGCTCGCTACGCGAAGCTGGCGCACGCCGACCTGGGCGGTAATGTTAGGGATAGCGAGGCGCTGCTGCACCGTCACGGCCCGCGCTGCGGCCTCGCGCTCGGCCTCCGCCACGCGCACCGTCGTCGCCTGCATCGGATCGATCGGCCCGAACGAGGGCTTGGCGTTCAGCCGGTCGAGCAGGGATTCCGATATGCCGGTAAACGAGGTTGGAACGCCCGCCAGCGCCGACAGGCGCGCCAGGGCGACGGTCTGCTGCGCGCGGGCTATCTCCAGCTCGGCCTGAGCCGTGTTGAGTTCGGTTTCGGCCTGAAGCTGGCGCAGCCGTGCTTCCTTGCCTGCGTCGACCAGCGCGCGCGCGACCCTCAAGTCAGCGGCAGCTTCGTCGGCTTGACTCTGTGCGACGCTGATCCGCCGCTGCGCGATCTCGGCCCCCGCATAGGCGCGCGCTAGCTCGGTCGCATAGGCAAGGCGGCCGTCGAGCCCGCGTACCTGGGCGGCGACGATGCCGGCCTCACCGGCAGCGATCCGCGCCGATCGCTTACCGCCAAGTTCGAGCGGCTGATCGATCTGAAACGTCGTCTGCTGCTGGTCAGTCGCGTTGCGGGACCGGTCGCCGATGAAGTTCTCGGCATAGACGCTGACCGACGGATTGGGACGCGCGCGGGCTTGCTCGGCAAGACCGCGCGCTCGCGCAACTTCGGCGTCCAGCACTGCGACGCGAGGGGTGTCGCGGCTTTGGTTTAAGAGCTGCGCGAAAGGCGGAGCGGTCTGTGCCCACGCCGTGCCCACAGACGACAGCGCCGCAAGCGTGCCGGCCAACGCGAACGCGCGTCGCCGGCCAATATAGCCGTTCATAATCATCGATCCTCTGGAGAATGGGCCTGTCGGCACGCTCGCGCCGGCGAGGCTCACCCGCGCGGAGGTCTCAACAGTTCAGATGGGTCGATTCCGGCGCTGAAGGAAGTGTCAGCGCTAGGCCAAGCGTTACCAACGACGGACGACATCATGAGCGCCGCGAACGGTCCCGCTGTCGCGACCCACTCGCCCGCTGCATGGGCGAGCGAGTGTATCGGCGCATCGAGGTCGCTCGTCCTGGTTGCGTCACGATCATGGTCATGCTCGATCGATGCAGCACGAACAGGATCGTGGCCGTGGACGATCGCGCTATGCCACCCCGAAAGCGTAACAATTCCAAGCATGGCGATCATGGCCAGCATAGCGGCGAACAAAGCAGATGGGGAACCACGTTTCGCCATTGCAAAAAGCGTAGGCTGAGCGCCGGAGTGGAGCAAGCGCTTCACCGTTCCGGCTATTTCTGGTGTCGACGGTCGATGACATAGGCGTGATCCCCCTGCGCATGAACGTGAAGGTGCGGATCATTGGTGGTCAAGTCGCCATGCTCGTGTGCGATGGCGTCGGGGTCGCTCGCCGGCCATATCCAGAATGCGACAAGCGTGCCAAGCGCCGCAACCACGGCCATCGCGCCAAATGCGGCCGTCATGCTGACGCGCGCGCCAAGCTGGCCGACCAGCGGGTAGCAGATCAGCCAACAGACGTGGCTGAGGGCGAATTGGGCGGCGAAGAGGGCCGGGCGGTCCTCGGCGTTGGCGGAACGGCGCAGCAACCGCCCTGAAGGCGTTACGCTCGCGGAATAGGCGATACCCAGGACAAGCCATCCGGCGAGCAGGACGTGCCAGTAGGCGGCTCCTTGTGCCATGGTCGCGGTGATCCCGGCGAGGGTGGCGAGGGCCAATGTCAGCACGGCCGCGGCGGCGAGCATGACGGTCCGGTCTGTGATGCGGTCGAGAATTCGAGGCAGGGTGAGGGCGGCGGTGATCGAGCCGCCTCCGAACGCGGCGAGAGTCAGCGCGACGTCGCGCTGACCAAGCCCCATCCCGCGCACGATGACGACGGTGTTCACGATGACCATTGCGCTCGCCGCAGCCGCTGAAAGTGTCAGCGCGAGCAACCCGCGCAGCCGCGGGGTGGCGAGATAGATGCGCGTGCCGCGTGTCGTCTTGTCGTAGATGCCGCCCTCGTTCTCGACGGGGGCCGGCTTGGGAAGGACGGTCGAAACGACTAGCAGCGCCGACGACACGAACCCGATCGCGGTCCCGGAGAAGAGCCAGTGATAGCTCATCAGCGTGAGCAGCCCTGCCGCAAGGATCGGGCTCGTCAGGCTTTCCATGTCATAAGCGAGACGCGACAGCGAAAGCGCGCGTGTATAGTCGCGCTCCTCGGGCAGGACGTCGGGAATGGTGGCCTGGAAGGTCGGCGTGAACGCGGCCGATGCCGATTGGAGCACAAAGATCAGAACATAGACTTGCCAGACCTGGCTCACGAACGGGAGGCACAGCGCGACCACGGCCCGGATCACGTCCATCCCGACCAGCAGCGCGCGCCGGGGGACATGGTTGGCGAACGCGCCGGCGATCGGCGCGACGCCGATATAGGCGACCATCTTGATGGCTAGGGCGGTTCCCAGCACGGCACCGGCGCTTCCTCCGGCAATATCATAGGCGAGCAAGCCGAGCGCCACGGTCGCGAGACCCGTTCCGATCAACGCGATGATCTGCGCAAGGAACAGGTGGCGATAAGTCCGGTTGGCGAGAACGTTGAGCATAGGGGCGCATATCCCCCTGGGGGGATTGAGTCTATCCCCTATGGGGGATGCTCGACATGAGTGGGTAGCCGGCATTATAACGGGGAATGGCGCACGATGCTCACACCAGTCACCCGGCCATCATCAAGCGACTGAACCGTGCTGCGGGCCATTTGCGCAGCATCGTCGGAATGATCGAGGAGGAGCGCCCCTGCGTCGATCTCGCGCAGCAGCTCCAGGCGGTCGAGAACGCCATCGCCAGCGCCAAGCGTGCTCTCATCAACGATCATATCGATCATTGCCTCGTTCACGCCGAGGAAGGGGAGGGGCCGCAGCACGCGATCGAGCAATTCCGTGCGATCTCGAAATACTGGTGATCGGAAACCCGGTGAACGCCAAACTTCGCCCTGTCGTCGGCACGGTCGCCTTCCTCAATCTCGCTTACTTCGGCGTCGAGTTCGCTGTCGCCACAACGATCGGGTCGGTGTCCCTGTTCGCCGACTCCGTTGATTTTCTCGAAGACGCCTCGGTCAATCTCCTGATCCTGGCCGCCCTTGGCTGGTCGATACGCAGCCGCGCACGCCTGGGCATGGTCTTGGCGCTGATCCTGCTCGCGCCGGGGCTGGCGACGCTGTGGACCGCCTGGGCGAAGTTCAACGTGCCCGTCGCGCCTAATCCGGTGCCGCTTACGCTCGCCGGCTTGGGCGCGCTCGCCGTCAACCTGACCTGCGCCTTCATGCTCGCTCGGTTCCGCCATCATGGCGGAAGCCTGACCCGCGGGGCATTTCTATCCGCGCGAAATGATGCGCTCGCCAATGTCGCGATTATCACGGCAGGTATCGCGACGGCTCTACTCTGGCGCTCGGCTTGGCCCGATCTGATCGTCGGACTCGCTATCGCGCTGTTGAACGCAGACGCTGCGCGGGAAGTGTGGGAAGCCGCGCGGGAGGAACATCGAGCCGCGCCCTAACCGTAGCAGACGGAGTCGTCAGTCAGACCCTGTGCCCGAGAATGCTTGTTTTCAGCACAGAATGGCTCGATGTCTTCGCGGGGCATCGAAGCACGATACGTTAGACGGCTCTAGCCACGATGTGGCCGATCGCTGCGGTCAGAGCCATCGCCAGCGCTCCCCAAAACGTGACACGTACTGTCGCTGTCAAAAATGGGAGCGCCTCCCGCGCGCGCGCCAATTGCCCCCAGAAGGGCAAGTAAGAGGAGCGACGCGATAGCCTCGATTATAGGCGGCAGCGAAATCGCATGGTGCCTGTCGTGCCCGCTATTTCCTTTGAACGCGCGTTGAGGCGCTCATGCGAGGTTGCTCGATCAATAGGGTAATATCAAAGATTAGATGACTGCGCGATAGCCGGTGAACTTATAAGAACTTGTCGCCGGCGTGATCGCGGAACAGCTCGTGGTTGCGGACATATTCGCCGACCATCTCGAGCGACTTGTGGCGGCTATGCTCTTTCATGCGAAACGGGTTGGCACCCTGCCGCCCGGCTTCGGTCAGAAACCCCGCGCGTAGCGAATGCCCGGAGAATAGCGACGGATCGTAGCCCGCCGCGGCCGCACGCGCCTTGACGATCAGCGCCACGCCGCGGTCGCTCATCGGCTTTGCGGTCAGCCGGCCTTGCGGCGTGAGCTTGCGGAACAACGGTCCTTCGGTGATCGCTGCCGTATCGATCCACGCCCGCAACAGCGCCACCGCGGCGATCCGCGGCCGGTCGGGTATGACGACCAGCTCGCCCTGGCCCAGCTGGTCGCCTTTCGAGAACGGGACGAGGATCTCTAGCCCTGCAGGCACCTGCTTGATGTCGGCAAGCTGCAGCGCGACCAGCTCGGAGCGGCGGAACGCGCCGCCCATGCCGACCGCGAGCAGCGCGCGGTCGCGAGATGAGCGGATGTCGTCGCCGACGATCGCGCGCAGCATGTCGCGCAGGATGTCACCATCCGCCGCATGCTTTTTGGTGGGACGCTGCGTGCGCTTGTCGCGCCGGATGCCGCGCAGCGCCCGTTCGAGAACCGCAGCGCCGACCTGCTCGGTCGGCGCGATCAATCCCGCAGCGCGGTGCGCGAACACGATCGCCGCCAGCCGCCGTCCAATTGTCGACCGCGCGACCCCGCGATCGGCTTCTTGCGCCAGGAATGCGGCGACCGCTGCCGGTGCCGCGGGGAGTGACGGCATTGCACGTTGGTCACACCAGGCGACAAAGATCCGCCAGTCTGATGTATAGGCGCGTTTGGTGGCGTCGGCCGACGCCTTGCCAACATAGCGTTCAACAGCGTCGATATCGTCGAGCGTTAGGCCCGGTAGCGCTGGCGAGAGATATTCGACGATTGCGAGTGCTTGGCTCGTCGGTTCGGCGTCGCCGATCTCGCCTGCGTCGGTTGGCGGATAGTCGTGACCGACAGCCTCAGCGATCGACGCGTCCGCGACCCGGGGCGTCGATGTTCGCTGCGCGCGCAATTGGGTTGGTCGGGCCATGTCGGACCGTACCGAACACCCCCTTCCCTGACCAGAATGTTTTTCCGAGAATTACAGTTATCGGAAAATACATGACGAGTTTTTAGCGTCTGTCTGGTCCGCCTTTGCGCGCAGGCCAGGCGCCGACAAGCCGTCACTCGTGCTCGATTTGAAAGTTCGTGCCTTCAAGTATTAACACAATGGAGACCTTAGCCAGCGCGGCGCTGTCTCGTTCCGGTCACCGCTTTTTCTGAATACGGGATTGCACCGGGCGAAGATGGGAAAAAGCCGCTGTACTGGTTTGACGTCCCCAGTCGCCCGGTCTTTGCGTTCGCAGGGATTTGGCGCCCCACCGAGCGCGGTAATGCGTATGGCTTCCTGACGACTGAGCCGAACGCGATTGTGGCGCCGATCCACCCCAAGGCAATGCCGGTCGTTCTTCACGACGACGACTACGATCGCTGGCTATCGGCGCCCTGGGATGAAATGAAGGTTTTAGTTGCACCCTATCTGTGACGGCCTGCAATGATGATCGGCTCGGCGCGAGATCATAGGCTCGTTCTGACGCACGCTCCGTGAGATTGTAGGTTGGTCTGAAGCCACGCTGCTTGAGAACGAGCGCGCTCTGTGTGAGACGGACGCGAGAAGGGGATCGTCCGCCGCGCATTAGGTGAGACGTTTAGATGGGCAATCCGGCGACACGCATTTCATCGGTCAGTTCGGTCGCGCGAGCACCTTCCAGTTCGCCGCGCATTAGCTTCCGAATCTCGGCGGGCTTGGCATCGAACTGGTCGCACAGCGCCTTCACGTCGTAGCCGTGTCGGTTGAGCTCGGGCTCGATGTCGTCGAGGCGGCGAGACAGCACGCCATCGACGATGGTCCCGTCGATCGGCTTGGCGCCAATCCCGAATCCAGCCTCAACGCGCGGACGAGGTAGCGGCTGAGCTGGAGCGGCGTCTTGAGACGGGCGGCGAGCAGCGTCGCCGCATCGTCGGTGATCACTTCCTCGGGCTCGACGCCCTCCTCGAGCGAAGCACGGAGCACCCAGTCGATGAAGTCGCGCTGACGGTCGCGCAGGCCTCCGAACTCGAACAGGGTCGTGCGATCACCCACCTCCTCCATGGTGGGGCGGCGCAGGTCATTCTTCAGGCGCGGGTAGCCCAGCATGACAACCGAGAGCTGGCCGCCACCCTCCTGGACGAGCTCGACCAGGCGCTTAAGCGCCTTCAAGGTGTTGGCGTGGAGGTCGTGCGCGTCGTCAACGAAGAGTGCTACCGGCTTCTTGGCCTTGCGGAACAGCTCCTGGAGGTCGCGCTCGCGGCGCTCGGCTTGGCGCGAGATGGTGGGCAGCTTGTCCGGGCTGAGATCGTAGAACAGCGCGGACACGAGCAGCGGCACGGTGATCTTGGCTTTCTCCAAGCTGAGCGCGCGCGACACGATGACGCGGTTCTCGCGCTCGAGGGCCTCGCGCAGGCGGCGCACGAGAAGCGACTTGCCCGACCCGATCACGGCGGTGAGCGCGATCAGGCGGCCCGCCATGATCGTCGCGCGCAGATCGTGGACGATCTGCTTGTGATGCTCGGTCTCGTAAAAGCCGACGTCGACGGGCGGCCGGGCGAGCCGGTAGTGGCGCATCACTTCGGTCAGCATGGGGCAGGCTCCTCATCCCGCATGGGCATGGGCACGGCCGGGCGGGAACCGTTCGCGGATGGCTGCCATGACCTCCGTGCGCACCAGCGTGCGCGCGAGCAGGTCGGCGATGAAGTCGAGGTCCTCCGCGGCGAGCTTGCCGAGCGGCACCCGCAGCTCGTCCGCGATAGCCGCGCGCGCCTTCAGTGGCGTCGTGAACGCTAGCTCCTCGAACCGGTCGGGACCGGCGAACGGCCGCGTGATGACCGCGGCGCGCTGCGGCTCGCGCGCGACCAGGTCGGGCTCGCCGGACAGGGCCGAGCGCGGGATGGTGATGCGGGTCGCGAGCTCGGTGACGCGGTCCTGGCGAACGTCGCGGCGGGTCTTCCGGTGCTTGCGGTATCGATGAAGCGGCACGGGTCCACCAACCGGATCGAAGGGCCCGTATCGGTCATCGCCAAGCTCGGCGAACAGCTCGGCGTCGAACAGCCCCCACCAGAGCACGACGGTCTCACCGGCGAGTTCGGGGTCGAGCTCGTAGGTGACGCCCGCGACCGACACGCGCGCATCCAGCCCGACCGTGCGCCTCTCCGGCTCGCGCGCGAACGAGCAGAACCGCTCCCATTCGCACATGGCGCGCACCCCGCCCTCGGGCTGGTTCTCCAGCCAGTCCTCGATCCGAGAGTGCGGCTCGTGTCGGTGATCGCGCCCATTCTCGCGGTCGACGAAGCGGACGAGCCAGCGGTTCGCCTCGGCTTCGGTGTCGGGCTGATGATGGTGGTACAGCGTCTCGTGCGCTTCCTTCACCGTCCGGAACGGCCGCTCGACCTTGCCCTTGGCGCGCGCGGTCGTGCGCGCGCCGTCGGACCCGGCCGGCATGTGTGGCGTCGCGTCGATGTCGAGGCTCTCCATCACGCGCTGGAACACGGCCGACTTCGCGACCGGGCCGTTGTCGAGGTACAGCCGCTTGGGAATGCCCTGGAGCGGGTTGGTGGTTCCGTCCGACTTCGCCGACATCGCCCGGAATAGGAACCCGAGCGCCGCCTCCACGTCCTCGCCGTACACGCAGTGATATTCGAGGTAGGCCAGCCCCGAGCGGTCATCGACGACCGAGAACAGCATGAGTGTCGGAGCGCCTCCTCGCTCCAAGTCCACCCAAGGCGGGGGTACGGCGAGCTGCTTCAGGTCCGACGGGCTCAGGTCGAAGTGCCACAGGTCGTTCGCGCGCTCCGCCTGGAAGCGGACGGCTGCCGGCTCGCGCGTCATGCGGGCGTGATCGTAGCCGAGCCGGCGCATATGCCGGTTTAGCGTCGAGATGGTGAGCAGCCCGTGCGCGAGCTTGCGGTGACCTTCGGGCGTGTGAACCCCGTGCTCCTCGACCAGCTTCAGCGCCCTCGCGGTCGAGAGGTGGCGGCCCTTTCGGTTGGTGGTGCTCTTCTTCACCGCGGCGACGATCTCGCACCAGCGCTCCACCTCGCCGTCGCGCATGACGCGCGCGTGCCCGCGATCGGCGCGGTGCGCGTCGCGCGGGCGGTGATCGCCGCGCAGCGCTCGGTACAATGTGGCACGCGACACGGCATATAGCCGGCACGTCGACGCCATCATCTCCTTGCGGTCGGGATGTCGGGGCGGCAGCGCCGCCAGTCGGCGTCTCAGGGTCGCGAGCGCCTCGGCCGGAACGGGCGTCCGGCCTGCGCTCACGCCGCTTGCCGCTCTTCGCGCGCTCGTGCCGGAGTCTTGGGTGCCGGCTTCCCGTCGAGGATCGCTTGGCCGGGCGCCTTGGGCGTGCCGTCGCCGTTGACATAGTAGTATAGCGTCGTCGTGGTCATGCCGAGCCGCTTCGCCACCTCGGCCGCGACCGCGTTGCGGTCGCTCAGCGCGGCCATCGCCATCTGCAGTGTGGGGCGATCCATCTTGCGAGGCCGGCCGCCCATCCGCCCCCTGGCGCGCGCGGCCGCCAGCCCAGCGCGTGTGCGCTCGGTGATTAACTCGCGCTCGAACTCGGCGAACGCGGCGAAGATGCCGAACGCGAGCCGGCCGTTGGCGGTCGTCGTGTCGATCTGCGCGCCGGCACCTGTCAGCACCTTCAGGCCGATCCCACGCGAGCGCAGGTCCTCCGCGGTGATGACGAGATGGCGGAGATCACGGCCGAGCCGATCGAGCTTCCAGATCACGAGCGTGTTGCCGGGCTGGAGCGCCTTGAGGCAGGCGATCAGCCCGGGGCGGGCATCGTGGCGCCCGGATGCGAGATCCTGATAGATGCGGCTTGGGTCGATGCCGGCCGCGAGCAACGCGTCGCGCTGCGGCTCCAGGGTCTGGGTGCCATCGGCTTTCGAGACGCGGACATAGCCGATCAACATGGGAGGTCGGTTCGCTCGCAAGGAAAGACGCCTGGTACCCTGCATCTTGGCGCTGGTTTCCGCAACGGCTTTTCTTATTCTAAACGGCCTCGATTGGGTGGCCGGTCGCGACCGCAAGGAAACCGAGCGTTTTCCTTGCGATCGGGGGAAGTTGCGAGCGTCCCGTTTCCCCATTTGCAACGAGCAGTTTCGGGAAAGGCGGCATGTCCGCTTACGACCCACTTTCAGTCGTTCCATCTTGTGTTATGGCTGAATCATGAAAGCATCGTGCCAGTGCGGACAGCTCAGGGCCGAAGTCCCAGGCCCTACGATGGCTGTCGTCGCCTGCCATTGCTTGGCCTGTCAGAAGCGTTCCGGGTCACCATTCGGTGAAGCCGCCTACTGGCCGCACGCGGAGGTTTTGATCGAGGGCGAGGCAAGGCAATTCGATCGGCCCACCGACCTTGGCGGAGTGTTTAGCCAGTTCTTCTGCCCGGATTGCGGCACTACCGTATACATGCGCGGGACGAAGAACCCTACCATGACCGGGGTGCCGATCGGTCTATTCGACGATGACCACACAATGCAGCCCATCCGATCGGTGTGGGAAGAAACTCGCCACTCATGGGTAGAGATACCGACAGCCGTTCAGCACTTTGCGCGAGCTCGGATCGACTAGACGGGCTGTTTGGCCGTTGCTCTGCATCGGGAAAGGTGTTTCAGTCAGATCAAGTGCGCGAGGTCTAGCCAGCCATACGCTACCTCGTGCAAGGTCGTACCGCCTTCCGCGACTTCCTTTTCGACGATGATTGTGCCGCCCAACCTCTCATAGAAGCCTCGCGCTCTCACATTCTCGCGCAGCACCCAAAGGCTCGCGCTTGGCATCGACCGGGCGACCAGATCGCGTGCCATGAGGTTCATGAGAGCGCGACCCACGCCAGCACCTTGTTGCGAGCGTAGGATGTAGATCGCCCCGAACTCACCGGCGAAGCCGCGCTCGCGCATCGTATCGTCACGCTGACCGCCACACGCCCCGAAACCGATTATCTCGCCCGCGCTCTCCGCGACATAGGCCCGTGTTCCATCCGGGCTGGAAGGGGCGTTGAGAACCGTAGCCCACATCGCCGCCCGGCCGTCAGCCGACAGATCGGTCAGCATGTCTTGAGGCAGTAGCCCAGAATAGGTTTCATGCCATGACATTACGTGCAGCGCGCCGATCGCTGCCGCATCTTCAGTCGTTGCGATGCGGTAATCAACCATGGGCATCCGCACTTCTCTTGCGAAGACGGGTCAGCATGGCGCTGATCAGGGAATCGGACAAGGCGACTTTTCCCAAAACTCGATCCAATCGGGACAGTCGCGCGGGCAACATATCTCAGAGTCTCACGAAGCGTGCGCCGCGTCGTTAACGTCTCGCGTCCGTCTCATCGGGCGTGCGCTCGTTCTCGGATAGCGCGCGCCCGAGCAGGTCCACATTCTCACCGAGCGTGCGCCGGATTGACGCTATCATCTCGCGTCGAGCCGATGATCATTGCAGGCCGCCACACGTAGGTGTAGGACTGACGCCGCTGTTGCAATGGATACTCCTCCCTCCGCTGTCAATCTGGTTTGTCAGACGTCAGCTCAAAGCAGTGCCTATCCCTAACAATCCGATCGATGACGAAAATTCTACTTTCTGATCGAGCAGCACCGCGCGCGAAAAAAGGCACCGCAGGCATCCGCCTGCAGCGCCCAGCGTTGCAGTCAAGTGGGCCTAGCTCTTGGGTTTCATATCCATATTCGACATACTGCCCATATGCTTCATCATCCCACTGCAATTGGCCATCATCTCAGTCATCTGCTTTCGCATCTCGGGATCGTTCATCATCATGCCCATCATCTGGCCATTGCCCTTGTTGTCCTTCGACATCATCTGGCGATGCTGTTCAGCGGACATGGCGGGCTGTTGAGCATCGCTCTGCTGAGCGACGGCGGCGGAGGCGAATCCAATCGCTGCGAGGGCGCCGGCACCGATGATCTTCAGGTTCTTCTTCATCTTCATTCTCCTTGGGTTACGTCACTGAACGAGGAAATTTGTGAGTCTGCTGCCAAGCGAAGCTCAGACAGGCTGCCTCTGGCTATTCAGCGCTGTCGCTGTTCGCCGCGCCTCCATTTCCGTTTCTCTTCATGCACATCGCCAACATAACGAGACATGGCAGGGTATAGAGAAGCGGCAGGATCGCTGCGAAGCCGAGCACGGACGACCCGAGCGCTAATCCACCTGACGCGAGAGCAACGGCCGTCAGGATGAGCGAATTGGTGCGACCTGCTATGGCCGATCGCTTCCTGCCGCAACCTCTGTCCCGCTTGGCCGGCTCAGGCATCGCCCGAACCGGAACCAAGGCAGTTGAAGTCGATCCAGTCATTCGAAACATCCCTTTCCTCTAACCTCACGCGACCAAGATGGGGATTGACACTATTGGAAGGTCAAGGGGCTCTCTCGAGAAAATTTTCAGGCGAACCGTTGCGGATGCTTCAAGCCAGCTTGACGGCGCGAAGGCGCAGAGCGTTTCCAATGACGGTGACCGAGCTCATCCTGCCGGATTCGGAGCCGGGGCTTGATGCATGGCTCGAGTTAAACGCGACCTACTCAATGCAGTGACCGAACCTCACGAGAAAGGGCAGCACCCCTGCCGATGCCGACTTGCACAACGGCGAACCTGACAAGCTTGAAAAATATTTCTCGCCCAACCCAGGATCCGAAACCACGCCTGAATGGCAGCGAACGGGAGTGGCCAGGTCGTGAGGTCAAGAAACTTAGTTAGAGAGAGACGATTCTCCGCGCATTCCGCACTTTCAGTTTTCTCACCTTACTTTGAAGGCTATAGCTGGCCTCGTTTCTTGGGATTGATGCGCGCCAGAAAAACCTCGGCGAGTTCGTAGTGAACGGCGACTTCCGCGGGGGACTGCGCTCGCCGCTCTCTCGTATGACTGGGGATCAGCTAATTCTGGCCACGCCGAAACGGTTTTGAGTTGGCGCAACACAGTCGCCGTGGCGGCCCTCAGCGAGATCACGAAGAATGGGACAATCGGGTCGATCATCATCGCTGCAATTGTTTGCAAGATGCTCGAGAGCGGCGATCATCGCTTCTAGCTCAGCCACCTTTTCGCAGAGGTGAGCGACATGCTCGAGCGCCAAAGCCTTTACGTCCGCGCTTGCCCGCTCGCGATCGCGCCACAGCGCCAGCAGGTTTTCGATCTGAGCTACGGAAAAACCGAGATCGCGGGAACGACGAATGAACTGGAGGTCATGAACGTCACCGCTGGTATAAACTCGATAGCCTGATGCGGTCCGTTCCGCCGGCTCGATCAAGCCCGTCCGCTCATAGTAGCGGATCATCTTGGTTGACACGCCGGAAGCGGCGGCCGCTTCACCAATATTCATACATTGCCTCTGAAGCACGCGAGTCTTGCCGGGGGCATTTGGTTTGGGTCACGAAGCCATAGCCGTTTGTTCGATCATGGCATAATATTGCTCGTCGGCTTCGGTAAGCCGAGTCCGGTGAGCTCTGCCGAAGCTGCCGCCGATGCGCTTGGCTTGGCGATCACACTGAACACGCCGTTTCTTGCAGCCGCACTAGTCGGTTTCGTGGCGGCGACGCGAGATGTTCGGGTGCTGTAGATAAGGTTCTTCGCGTTACATCGCGGTCGCTCCTGCCGTTGGGTTGCGCCTGCTGACGACGTATCCCCTCTGGAGACGGGTTTGAATCTTCGCAAGGACGTTTGCCCACGATCGCGGATGACGCCCCCTACTCTTGTCGCGCATTGACTTTTCCGCTCCTTGCGATAATCGAAGAAGCCTGTGGCTGGTATATTTCGCCTTTTTCTTTTCGCCGTTGCGGCGTTGAGCCTTTCGGGCCAATCGACCGCCGTGGCGATGGCACCACTGAGCGTCACATCGGCACCAATGGCGTCGATGACCACGGATATGAACTGCTCTGAAATGCCAGTTTCGGGATCGCGCGAAAAGGTTCCTTGCAGGGGGATGACGCTTCAGTGCATCGCTCAGATGGGCTGTACGGTCCCGGCGGCGCTTGAGCCGACCATGTTCACCCCTCGCGAGCCTGTCCAAAATCGACCCAGCCATCAGTTGATGAAGGCTGCGCAGCTCCTGGGCCGGTCCTATGGGCCTTTGCCGGATCCTCCCAGTATCCTGATCTGACACCCGGAATCCGTCTCAGGTGCCCCGTTTCAAGGCACCGGGACGCCCCTGTTCAGATCAAGGATTCAATCCATGTCTCACCATTTCGTTGTCGGCGCGCTTGGCGTTGCCGTAGTCATTGCGAGCAGCGCTTCAGCCGCTGCAAACCCCCAGACGCCGTCCGGGCATTTCGAATGGCGCTCCACCGCTCAACCCGGCCCGCGAGCGCCGATTACCGCCCCCCGGCGCGTGTGGATAGCATCGCCGAATGACCCCTCGGCGACGCGGCAGCCGCAATCTATGCCACGCAATCGGGCAACCCCGTGCCCGCCTCCGCATAAATCGTGATCGTCAGCGTATTATGGCGCAGTATGGGCGGGACTAGTCCCGCCCATACTGCGCCTTTCGGAAACGCGGCCTTGGACCAGATCGAGCTTCGCACATCGCAGGCTGGCCGATCAAACCAACCCCAACAATCTGTGGATTTGCTCCGATTCCGCGGCCGTACGGCGCCACGTTATCCTGATGTCACAAGCGCCGACACGGCGGTGCGCGCTAGCCACTCAAAAGCAGGAACGCCTAGATGCGACATCGCGTCATGAAGATACCTAAGCTCCGCGTCACCGTAGGCGCTGTTATGGTCCTCGTCACGCATTCAGCGGCGGCACAAACCTTGACGTTCACGCAGGCGCTCGACCTCGCCTCGTCGAATTCGCCAAGCGTCGATGCTCGCGAAGCGACGACCGCGGGCGCCCGGCGCACTGCGGTAGCGGCGGACCAGCTCCCCGACCCCAAGCTGGACCTCAACTTCAACGATGTAAGGCTGACCCAGGCCGAACGCGATCCGCCGTTTCCCAACACCTACATCCGCCAGACGGTGGGGGTGCGGCAAGATATTCCCAATGCGAAGAAGCGCCATGCGCGCGCCGAACGCGCGAGCGCCGATATCGTCGCGGCAGAGGCCGATGAAGCGGTCGCGACGCGGAACGTCCGGGTTGGTGCGGCGCTGGCCTGGATCGACCTTTATTATGCCGAGCGCCGGTTGGACATCCTGAAGAAACTCGCGGCGCAGATCGACGACCTGACACAAACGATCGGATCGCGACTGACGTCGGGCAGCGCCACCGCGGCGCAAGCGTTCGATCCGCAGATTCTTAAAGCCCAGCTTTCCGACCGACGGAGCGAGCGGCAAGCCGCGATCCGCAAGGCCAGGGCGCAGCTCACCCGGTGGACGGGCGTCGCCGACCCCGAAATTGCTGGGCAGGCGCCGTCACCCGACATCGACGCGGAGCGCTTGCGGGCGGGCGTGGCCACGCTACCCGATCTGCGCGCCGCCGACGCCTCGATCGGCCAGAGCGAGGCGGACATCGCGCTCGCGCGTGCGCAGAAGAATCCGGACATCAGCGTTATTGCGTCGCTCGCGCGGCGGCAGCCGCAGTTCGGCACCTTCGCATCGGTTGGCGTCTCGATCGATCTGCCGCTGTTCGCCAAGAATCGGCAGGATCCGCGGATCGATGCGAGTTTACGCGCGGCGCAGGCCGCCAGGCTCGACCGCGCCGACGCCGAGCGCGCGGCGCTGGGGGCGCTCAGTTCCGATCTGGCGGACCACCGCATGTACCAAGAGAAATTCGAGCACGCGCGCGACCTGATCGTTCCCCTGTCCAGACAGCGCGCGCTGGCGGCACAGGATAGCTACGCTGCGGGACGCATCGACCTCGGGAGCGCGCTCAGCGAAACCGTAGCGCTCGCCAATGCCGAAATCGATCTGCTCGACCGCGAAGCCGCGCTGGAGCGCGACGCGGTGCGGATCATGCTCGTGAACACAGGAGATGTCCGTTGACAGCCGATCGAACCCAAAAGGCAACACTTGGTGCTGCGATCGCCGCGATCGCGCTCGCGGCGGCAGGCGGTGGCTATTATCTTGGCACGTCGGGAGGCGATGCGAAGACCGCCGCCGATGGTCGAAAAATTCTCTATTATTACGACCCGATGGTCCCGCAGGAGCATTACGACAGCCCGGACGCAAAGTCGTCGATGGGGATGGCAGTCGAACCCAAATATGCCGACGAAGGCGGTACCAGCGCACCGGGCGTGAAAATTCCTGCCGACGCGATGCAGAATCTCGGCGCCCGCACCGCCATCGCGCGGATCGGTATGCTGGAATCGAGTCTCGACGTTACCGGTGCGATCGACTTCAACCAGCGTGATGTCGCGATCGTCCAGGCGCGTGCGGGCGGCTTCGTCCAGCGCACCTATGGTCGCGCGCCGAGCGACATCGTTCGCGCGGGCGCCCCGATCGCGGATCTACTGGTACCCGAATGGGGCGGTGCGCAGGCCGAATATCTGGCTCTCCGGCGCAGCGGCAATGCGGGACTGGCGAACGCCGCGCGCGACCGGTTGAAGCTGCTGGGGATGCCCGCAGGCACGATCGCCAGCGTCGCACGCACCGGGCGGCGTCAGGATGTCGTGACCATCTCGACGCCGGTCGGCGGGGTCATCCAGACCCTCGACGTGCGCCCCGGGATGACATTGGCCGCGGGGCAAACGCTGGCGCAGGTCAACGGGCTCGGCACGGTCTGGCTCAATGCCGCGATACCAGAAACACGCGCGGGCGAGGTCAAGCTCGGCCAGCCCGCGGTGGCCGAACTGGCGAGCTTCCCGGGCGAGCGCTTCTCTGGAAAGGTCATCGCGGTGCTTCCCACCGCCGAAGCGGCGAGCCGCACGCTGACGGTGCGGGTGGAGCTGCGCAATCGTGGCGGTCGGCTGAAGCCGGGGATGTTCGCGACCGTGCATCTGGGCGATGTCGGCAAGCCTGCACTGCTCGTCCCCAGCGAGGCCGTGATCCGTACGGGTAAGCGCACGCTGGTGATGCTCGCAGAAAACGGCGGTCGCTATCAGCCGGCCGAAGTTCAACTTGGCCGCGAGGGCGGTGGTCAGACCGAGATCCTCGCTGGGCTTTCGGAGGGTGAGAAGGTCATCACCTCGGGCCAGTTCCTGATCGATTCCGAAGCCAGCCTGTCGGGGATCAAGGCCCGACCGTTGAACGCGGCTCCTGCACCAAACCCCGCCGCCGCCAACAATCCCGCCAAACCGACGGATTACGGCACCATCGGCAGTATCGAGGCGATCGAGAACGGCGCGGTGACCCTGTCGCACCAGCCGGTGCCTGCGCTCGGCTGGCCGGCAATGACGATGAGCTTCAAACTCGCCAATCCGACGATGACCCGCGGCTACAAGAAGGGCGATCGGGTCTCGTTCCGGTTCGAACAGCGCAAGGGCGGATCCACGCTCACGTCGATCGCGCATAGCGGGGCCGCCAAGTGATCGCCGCCATCATCCGTGCCAGCGTGCGCGGCCGGTTCCTGGTATTGCTCGGGATCGCGGCGTTGCTCGGGGTCGGGCTGTGGGCGGTGAAAACGACGCCGGTCGACGCGCTGCCCGACCTGTCCGATGTCCAGGTCATCATCCGCACCAGCTATCCGGGGCAGGCCCCCCGGATCATCGAGGACCAGGTGACCTATCCGCTCGCTACCACGATGCTGTCAGTGCCGGGCGCGCGCACCGTCCGCGGCTATTCGTTCACCGGCGACAGCTACGTCTACATCATTTTCAAGGATGGCACCGATCTCTATTGGGCGCGCAGCCGCGTGCTCGAATATCTCAGCCAGGTGCAGAGTCGCCTGCCCGAGGGGGCGGTGGCCGCGCTCGGTCCCGATGCGACCGGGGTCGGTTGGATTTACGAGTATGCGCTGGTCGACCGCTCGGGGCAGCACGACCTCGCCCAGCTCCGAAGCATCCAGGACTGGTTCCTGCGCTATGAATTGAAGACCGTCCCCGATGTCGCCGAGGTCGCCAGCATCGGCGGGATGGTGAAGCAATATCAGGTCGTGCTCGATCCCGTTCGGATGGCCTCCTATGGCGTCACGCAGGACGCCGCGATCGCCGCGATCAAGCGCGCCAACCAGGAAGCAGGCGGTTCGGTCGTCGAAATGGCCGAGCGCGAATATATCGTCCGCGCGACGGGCTATCTGCAGAAGCTCGACGATTTCCGGCTCATTCCGCTGAAAACGCTCGCAGGCGGCGTCCCAGTCTCGCTCGGCGACATCGCCACCATTCAGGTCGGGCCGGACATCCGGCGCGGGATCGCCGAGCTCAACGGGCAGGGCGAGGTCGCGGGCGGGGTCATCATCCTGCGGTCGGGCGAGAATGCGCGCACCGCGATCACCAACGTCAAGGCCAAGCTTACCGAACTTGCCAAGAGCTTGCCGCCCGGCGTCGAGATCGTTCCGACCTATGACCGGTCGACGCTGATCGATCGCGCGGTCGAGAATCTCAACAGCAAGCTGATCGAGGAGTTCATCGTCGTCGGCCTCGTGTGCGGGCTGTTCCTCTGGCACGTCCGCTCGGCGCTCGTCGCGATCATCACGCTCCCGTTCGGGGTCATGATCGCGCTGATCGTGATGCGCATCCAGGGGGTCAACGCGAATATCATGTCGCTCGGCGGGATCGCGATCGCGATCGGCGCGATGGTCGATGCCGCCATCGTGATGATCGAGAATGCGCACAAACATGTCGAGCGATGGCGTCACGACCATGACGACCGCGAACCGCCCGCCGCAGATCGGTGGCGGCTGATCACCGAATCCGCGGTCGAGGTGGGGCCGGCGCTGTTCCTGTCGCTGCTGATCATCACCTTCTCGTTCATCCCGGTGTTCAGCCTTCAAGGGCAGGAAGGCCGACTGTTCGCGCCACTCGCGTTCACCAAAAGCTATGCGATGGCGGGCGCGGCGCTGCTGTCGGTTACGCTGATCCCGGTGCTGATGGGCTATCTGATCCGCGGCAAGATCCCGCCCGAGAACGCCAATCCGGTCAACCGCTGGCTGACGCGCATCTACCGGCCCGCGCTCGACCGGGTCCTGGCGCGCCCCAAGGCGACGCTGGCCGTTGCCGGGCTCGTCTTTGCGACCTGCCTGTGGCCGATCAGCCAGCTCGGCGGCGAGTTCATGCCGCAGATCGACGAGGGCGACGTGCTCTACATGCCATCGGCGCTCCCGGGCATTTCGCCCGCCAAGGCGTCCGAACTGCTCCAGCAGACCGATCGCCTGATCAAGACGGTGCCCGAGGTCGCCAGCGTGTTCGGCAAGGCGGGGCGGGCCGATACCGCCACCGATCCCGCGCCGCTGACGATGTTCGAGACGGTCGTCCACTTCAAGCCGCAGGACCAGTGGCGCAGCGGCATGACGTCTGAGAAACTGGTCGAACAGCTCGACCGGGCGGTGAAGGTGCCGGGCCTTGCCAATTTCTGGATTCCCCCGATCCGCAACCGGATCGAAATGCTCTCGACCGGGATCAAAAGCCCGATCGGGATCAAGGTATCGGGATCGAACCTCGCCAGCATCGACCAGGTCGCGCAGCGGATCGAGACCGTCGCCAAGACCGTGCCGGGGATCAGCTCCGCGCTCGCCGAACGGCTGACGGGGGGCAATTATATCGACATCAAGATCGATCGCGCCCGCGCCGCGCGCTACGGGCTCAACATCGCTGACGTTCAATCAGTCGTATCGAGCTCCATCGGCGGACAGACGATCGGTCAGACCGTCGAGGGACTCGCGCGATACCCGATCAGCGTGCGCTACCCGCGTGAGATCAGGGACAGCGTCGACAGCATCCGCGGCCTCCCCGTGCTGACGCCGACGCTGCAGCAGATCACGCTCGGCGATGTTGCCGATGTCGCGGTGAGTTCGGGACCACCGATGCTGCGCAGCGAAAATGGCAGGCCGACCACATGGATCTATGTCGACAGCCGCGGTCGCGATCTGGTGTCGGTGGTCGATGACCTACAGAAGGCGGTGTCCCGACAGGTCAAACTGCCCCCCGGCGTCAGCCTCGCCTACACCGGCCAGTTCGAATATCTGCAACGCGCCGAGCAGCGGTTGATGATCGTCGTGCCCGCGACGCTGCTGATCATCTTCGTGCTGCTGTACCTGACGTTCGGGCGGTTCGATGAGGCGCTGCTGATCATGTTGACGCTGCCGTTTGCGCTGACCGGAGGCCTGTGGCTGCTCTACCTGCTCGGGTTCAACCAGTCGATCGCGACCGCGGTCGGGTTCATCGCGTTGTCGGGGGTGTCGGCGGAGTTCGGGGTGGTGATGCTCATCTATCTCAAACAGGCGTTGGCGGACCGTGGCCCCTACCCCGCGCCACACGAGATCGATGAAGCCGTCCGCGAGGGGGCATTGTTGCGGGTTCGTCCTAAGGCGATGACCGTCGCGGTAATCCTCGCCGGGTTGCTGCCGATCCTGCTGGGGTCCGGAACCGGGTCGGAGGTCATGCGTCGGATCGCCGCGCCGATGATCGGCGGGATGCTGACCGCGCCGCTGCTGTCGATGCTGGTGATCCCCGCCGGCTATTTGATGCTGAGGCGGCGGGAAGCGCGGCGGCGCAAATTGCCCCAAGAAGGAGTTCAATCGTGAAAATTTGGATGATACTTTCGTCTTCGGTCGTCGCTTTGACGCTCACGGCTTGCAACAAGCAGCCCGCGACATCGTCAGGGCCGCAAGCCGCCGCCAGCGCGGAGCGCAGTCCTGCGGCCAATAAATCAGCCGAGGGCCATGGGACGGGCACCGTAACCGCGATCGACGCGAAGGCCGGTCAGGTCACGCTCGATCATAGCGCCATTCCCGAAGCCGGCTGGCCGGCCATGACCATGAGCTTTGGCGCCGACCCGGCAATCCTCAGCGCTATCGGGGTCGGCGACAAGGTCGCTTTCGACATGACCACGGCGAACGGCACGCCAAAGATCACCGCGATCACCCACCAGTAGGACGACGGAGAAATGCTCGGAAATCAGCTCCGACAGCGGACCCAGGCGCAACGCCGATATCAATCACGCAATGACAGGAGGAGAACATGATGAACGGTGGAATGCATATGCCGATGGGGATGATGATCGGCATGGGAATTGTGTGGATCCTAATCCTGGCCTTCCTCGTGCTGGGGATCGCGGCTTTCCTAAAATATCTGCGCTCGAAATGAGCCGGCGAGAACAGAGCAAGGGACCCCAGAACGTAACCAGCCGCAGGGCAGGTGCATTATGACCCTTGGACGCCGGGGAATATTGGCGGCGGCTGCACTTGGCGGTGGCGGGCTCGCGGCGGCTGGCGTCGTTGCGCTTCGTTGGCTCTTTCCCCGCAAGACCGGCCAACCAAAGGTGCGGGACGATAAACCAGCGCTCGCGATCTCGGCCCTGCTGCGCGGCAACGTCGTAAATGGCGTGCGGGAATATGATCTGACGCTTCAAGAGGGCGTAAGCCAATTCTTGAACGGCCGCGATACGCCGACGATCGGTATCAATCGCGCATTCCTCGGTCCGACGCTCGAAATGCATGACGGCGAGACTGTCCGGATGAACGTCACCAGCAGGCTCGACGAGGCGGCGCCCCTTCACTGGCATGGCTTCCATCCCCCCGGCCTTGCCGATGGCGGCCCGCATCAGCCGATCCGCCCCGGCGGAGCGACAGGGCGTAGACGGCGCAATCGGGCGGCCCGATCATATCGGCAAGATACTTGCCACAGCCCCGGTAATGGCGATGATGCCCGGGCAGATGGCGCAGCGCATTGCGGCGGCGGGCAACGCCGCCTGGCGCGCGGATCAGGCGGCGCTCGCCAAGGCAGGCGAGGACAAGTTCCGCGTCATGGCCGAGCTTCGCGCCATCGCCAGATCGGCATGGACACGGGCCGATCAGAGGAACCGGCAGCTATGGTTCGGGCTGGGTGGGGCGGCGATCGGTATCCTCGCATGGGCGATCGTGCCGGGCCTCGTCGGGCGCAACGTTGTGCCAGCGAGCTGGCACTAGTCTGAACGGATGGCAGCCAACACGCTCGACCAGTCTATGTGGGACGGCGCGCGCCGGCTGGCGGGCGTGAGCCAGCCCGAGGCATGGAACGCGATGCTCACAGGCGCGCTCATTGTTCAGGCGAACCGCGAGGCGATCGAGCAATACCCGCGAGCCGGTGCGATGCACAGTTAGAATCAAACCTGACGAAGAGCAGTAAGGCTTTTGGCTGCGGCGCTGGCCAGCAACTGTTCGGCAGACAGTGTTCACTCCGCTGGAGCGAGTTTGTGCGTTTGACGCCCTTTACGACGGTTAAGTGAGAAGCCCGCGATGATCGCGACCGACATAAGAAGCTGGGCGAGAATGGATTGCCAGGTTGGGAACAGACCCAGCATCGACAGCCGGGGCGCGCCGACGATCGGGGCAATGTCAATGATCCCGGCCTCTTGCAGCGCGGCGACACCCTTGCCGGCGAGCACGACCGTAAGCCCCGCCATCAGCCATGAGCTGTAGGCGAAGAACTTGGCGATCGGGAGCTGGCGGCTGTAGCGCAGCATCGCCCAGGCAACGAGGCCGAGCACAGCGACGGCCACCCCGGCACCGGCAAGCAGCGCGCCGCCATTCCCTTGCGTCCATAGCGCCGCGTAGAACAGGATCGTCTCGAAAACCTCCCGATAGACCACCACGAACGCGAGCCCGAACAGGAACCAGGCCGAGCGGCCGGACAGGGCGTGCGTCATCTTCTCCCGGATATAGCGCTGCCATTGATCGGCTTGCGCCTTGCCGTGCATCCATATTCCGACCGATAGCAGAACCACGGCCGCGAACAGCGATCCGAACCCTTCCGTCAGCTCGCGGCTCGCACCGCTGACCCCGATCGCGTAGGTGGCGACCACCCATGTAAGGAGCCCGGCCGCGAGCGCCCCGGCCCAGCCGCCATGTACATAGCGGAGCACTTCCGGCCTCTCCGCTTTGCGCAGGAACGCGATCATGGCGACGATGATGAGCAGGGCTTCCAGCCCCTCGCGCAGCAGGATCGTGAACGCGCCCAGGAACGTCGACGCGCTGCTGGATGCGCCGGGGGCAAGCGCTGCTTCCGCATCATCGAACAAACTGTTCAAAATGAGGGCACGGTTCGCCAGATCGTCGGGCGCTGCCCCACGATCGACCGCGGCGCGGTATTCGCCCATCGCGCCCTCGATCCGGGCGAGCAGCGTCGCGTCGCGCGCGCCCAGCGTCGGCTCGACCGGCTCGAACCCGTCAAGATAGGCCGACAGCGCCAGTTCCTTCGCGGCACGGCGATCACCCGTGCGCGCTGCGGCGAGACTTGCCGCGAGCTTTTCGCGGACGAGTGACAGCGATGCCGGAGCCTGTTCGACCGCAGCGTTCGGGTGGCGGCGCAGATAAGCCATCACCGCCAGCGCCCGCTTTTCCCCGATGCTGTTGGCGAGTGAGGCGGGCGTGAGACCCACAAGCGTTTTCAGGTCCGGAATACGCTGTCGCAGCGACGCATCGCCCTTCCACAGCCGTTCGCCTGCGCGCGCTTGTTCGTCGGTGAATGCGAAGCTGCCAGCCTGTAACGCCAGCGCCCAGCGTTCCTGATTCGGCAGATCGGCGAAGCTCTGCATCGCTGTTCCGTCGATGCCCTGAGTGATGATCTGATAAAGCGCGAACACGCTGCGCTGGCGCGCGCGATCCGCGTCGGTGAACGCGATCGGCGGCGTGGCGAGCTTCGCCGCATCCGGGCCGTGCCCGTCGCCGGTGAGCCCATGGCAGGAAGAGCAGTTTTGCGCGAACAGCCCTGTTCCTATGGCAATGTTGGGCGCCTTCTCCGGGGCGAGCGGCACCGGATACGCTTTCAAGAGATCGGCGGCGAGGCTATCCGCGAGCGTCGCGACCTCTTTCGGGGACGCCTTGCGGCCAATCACGCTTTGGAGCTGTGCCGCTCGCTGGATCAGGGCCGATCGTTCAGGGTTGGCGGGAAGCTCGCGCAGCCGCGTGGAGACCCCGGCGGCGAACTCCGTCATTTCCGCATATTCGGCCTTGCTCTTGACCCTGCCATCCTCGACAGCCCCCCCATAATCGACCGCCATATAGTCGAGCAGTCGCCAAGCAGTCTCGACGGCCGGGGTATTTGCAATTGCAGGCGGCGCGATAATCAGCGCCGCGAGTGTCAGCAGAGCAATCGCCACGAAACGCGGATACATGAGATTCCCTTGGAGTTGCGAATGTGTCGCATTATAGGGTGATCATGCTTGAAGAGTCGATAGCGGAGGTGCGCGACGACGCAGTGGCGGATGACGCGGCCGGCGCCGCTGGGTTCGAGCAACCAGCTCGCCTGATCCAATGGGCGGAGCGCGAAGGTTATGCCCCATCTAGCCGAGCCAGGCTCGGTTCCATGGCCACCGCACTTACCATCACTTTTGGGCTGCTTGGAGTGATCACGCAGGCTGGATTCGTCGCACACCCTGCACCTCGATCGCAGCCATTGGTGGTTGATCTGATCGCTTTGCCACCGCCGGAACCGCCGTTACGGCGGTCGCCGGTCTCCGACACGCCGGCGAGAGTGCCCCTGCCAAAGCAGTTTAAGCCTGTTGTAATGGCGGACGCTGCTCGCCCTATAGTCGTCCCAATCGCGGTCGCTGCAGAGACCGCCCCTACCCCCCCGATCGCCCCTACCTCTCCCTCGGTGACGATAAGCTCAACACCCGTCCCGGATCGCTCGGCAGCGGCGGTTCCAGCATCCCCGGCGGTTAGAACCGCCGACCTGTCGGTGCGGCTGCTCTCAGCACC
>JAPKCG010000426.1 GCA_028823055.1 Sphingomonas bacterium | reverse complement strand
CAACAAGGCGGGGCTGTTCGCGGCGGTGATCGAGCGCTACGCCGCGACGTTCAGCGTCCACCTCTATGCCCCCATCAACGACCCGGCGTTGTCCACCTTCGAGGCCGTCAAAGGCCTGCTGGAACGAGCGGCGTCATCGTTCTCGGAACCTGGAACGCCGGCCGGCTGTTTCATGTATTCGGCAGCAGCAGCTGTTTCTCCGGCGTCCGCCGCCATCGAACGCCTGCTGCGCGACAAGCGTATCGCGGCGGAGGCCCTCCTGATCGAACGTCTGCATCGCGGCGCCGCGCAGGGCGAGCTTGCGGCCAATGCCGATCCGGCCGTGCTAGGCAAATACATCAATGCGGTTATGGAAGGCATGTCCGTTCAGGCACGCGACGGCGCGACGATCAACGAACTGCTCTCCATCGCCAGAATGGCACTGGATCGATGGCCGGCTGCGGTATGATCGTTACAGGGTAGTCATCTTCCTGCCCGCCTTCCGCCACCATACAATCAAACTCATCTCATAGGACGAAAGCACATGAAACACGTGACACTGCCAGGCGGGGAAGTGGTTCCTTCATTAGGCCAAGGGACCTGGAAGATGGGCGAACGTGCCGAACGCCGAGCCGATGAGATCGCTGCGTTACGCGCCGGTGTCGAACTGGGCATGACGCTCATCGATACGGCCGAAATGTACGGCGATGGTGCGGCGGAAACGCTGATATGCAAGGCGCTGGGCAGCGTTCGCGACCAGTTGTTCCTCGTCAGCAAGGCATATCCGCAGAACGCATCGCGCTCCCGCCTTGCCGGTGCGTGCGAGGCGAGCCTGAAGCGGCTCGGCACCGACCGGCTCGACCTCTACCTGCTCCACTGGCGGGGATCGGTGCCGCTCGCTGAGACAGTGGAGGCATTGGAGGCGCTCAAATCGGCAGGAAAGATCCGGCATTGGGGTGTCAGCAATCTCGATACCGACGATATGGAAGAGCTTGTCGCCGCGGGCGGGGATGGCTGCGTAACCGATCAGATCCTCTACAATCTGGTCCGGCGAGGCCCCGAATTGGACCTGCTGCCGTGGCTCGCCGAGCATAACATACCGGTTATGGGGTATAGTCCAGTCGAGCAGGGACGACTTTCTATCCACCCCGCTCTCGACAAAATTGCAGCCGAGGTTGGCGCAACCCCTGTGCAGGTCGCACTTTCGTGGACGTTGCGGCAAGATGGTCTCATCGCCATCCCGAAAGCGAGTTCAGTCGCACATGTGCGGGAGAACCGCGCGGCCGCCGATATCGTTCTTTCCGACGCCCACCTTGCGACCCTCGACGCGGCATTTCCCAGGCCAGCCAACCGTCGGCCACTTGAAATGCTGTAGCGTCAGATGGCAATATTCTCGTTCGAAGGAACAGAACGCAAACCGGATCGGCGGTAGGCGTTCAGCGGTGCGGTGATCGGACCAGTGTCGACACTGCTATCGAGCGGGTGCTGCGCGACTGACGGTTCGAGAACCAGGCCTATCGCGCCTCTGGCCCATTTCCTCGTAGCCGCCATGAATAACCGTCTGACCGTTCTTACCGACCATGAGGCGTTTCCGCGCCGACAGGGCATTCAGCCAAGGACGTCATTCTTGTCCATCGAGCGCTCTGGATAGAAGCTCGGGTGGCCCAGCTGTCAACACGACACCGCGCTGCCTGAGTTTCCAAGCTGCCATCCCCGCGTGCACCGCTGGCGGGGAGGTGAGCCGACTACTCGCTCAAGCTCAGTTCGACAGAGCGCAGGCCATGAACCGTTCACTGCGCTACAGCGCCGAATTGCCGCGCTGCTACCTAGAGAGCTACCTAGCACGCAGATGTCTGGATACGCTCCACTGTCCGAGCGATTCAAGTATTTGAAAACATGGGAGAAGGTGGTGGACGCACTGGGGCTCGAACCTAGGACCCGCTGCGGTTTATTGTCTGTATGGGTCTTTGTCTGTCTATAACTGTCCGGCGGGGGGAAGCGGTAACTCCCCTGACGACAAAGCTGGCAAGATTGATGTCAGAGGTTGAAAGCAAATCGACATCGACGATCCGGTCGACGCCGGCACCAACCGCCTGATGCAGGGCGGTCTCGGGCTGATGATATGGGGTGCAAAACACCGCATCCTCACCGACTATGTCCAACCGGGCCGCGGCTGTGAGTGGAGGGCGCTCAACATATAGCGCTGCGATGGCCACAACGACTCCGATTCCGGTTTGGCCATAGGGGTGCCTGCGTCGATGCCGCTCCGCTGAGGGTTGACCCGGTCCTCGGCTATGATCGGTCGGATTCCGACTTGCCGTTGGGCGGCAAGCAGAAGCTGGAAGGCTGGTGCGGCGTGGCCGAGGCCGATCTGGGGCTGAGCCAGCGCGGCGCCGTGCTTGCGCGATGGCGAGCTATGGTGATTGCAACGTCACCCTGCGTCGCACCTACCTCAATGGTTTGGAACAGCGACACCGGCACGGGCTCTACCAACGCACGGGTAATAGATGACACTGTGCACCGCAGTATAGAAGATTGACTGCGCTTCGCCCGGATTGTCACATTTTCCGCTTACATTTCGGGAACCGTAGCTCTTAACCGCAGTTTCGCGAAAACCTAAGTAGCAAGGATGGGATCAATGGTCAGCAAATCAGGAAAGTCGAAGCCGAAGAGCGGCTCGCGCGCGTCGCGCCGGACATCTGCAGCCGCGAAGCGGACCGAGGATGCTATCGCATTGCTCAAAGCCGATCACCGCGAGGTCAAGGCCATGTTCGATCAATACGAAAAGACCGAAAGCGACAAAGAAAAAGAGGCGCTCGCCAGAAAGATATGCCGCGCCCTGACTGTCCATGCCCAGATCGAAGAAGAGATTTTTTACCCAGCGGCCTATGAGGCGCTCGACGACGACGACTTGCTTGACGAAGCCGAGGTGGAGCACGCCAGTGCCAAGGATCTGATTGCGCAGATTGAAGCAAGTTCGCCTTCTGAGCCACTATTCGATGCAAAGGTCAAAGTTCTTGGGGA